>JANOLY010000637.1:0-7123 GCA_031420055.1 Burkholderiales bacterium
GAGAAAAGCGCCAAAGGCCGAGGTCTGGTTAAGCTTGCGCGCGAGCCAGCCGTCCAGCCAGTCGGTGGCTGCGAACAGCACGAACAGCGTGGTGGCCACCAGGTTCTTGGTGCCTATGTCCCAGGGCAGGTGGTACACGCCCACGATGAACGGGATCGACGCAATGCGGGCCCAGGTCAGCAGCGTGGGGATGGTCAGGAACATGCGGGGATTGTGACGCTGTGGCGGCGCTGGGCTGGACTGACCGGCGCTGGCGGTCAATGCAGTGCACGGTAGATCTCTTCGGCCAGGTCCTTCGAGATGCCTTCCACGGTGGCCAGGTCATCCACCCCCGCGTCAGCCACGCCGCGCACGCCACCAAAGCGCTGCAGCAGGCGCGCCCGTTTGCGCGGGCCTATGCCGGGGATGTCTTCGAGCTTGCTGCCGCCCGTGCGCACGCTGGCGCGTCGGGCGCGCATGCCGGTGATGGCGAAGCGGTGCGCCTCGTCGCGGATCTGCGCCACCAGCATCAGCGCGGCCGAGTCGTGGCCCAGGCTGACCTTGGCGCGGCCGTCGGCGAAGACCAGCTCCTCCAGGCCGACCTTGCGTCCCGCGCCCTTTTCAACGCCCACGATCAGCGACACGTCCAGCCCGAGTTCTTCGAAGACTTCGCGGGCCATGGACACCTGGCCGCGGCCACCGTCCACCAGCACCAGGTCGGGCAGGCGTGCCATCGGCTTTCTCCCTCTCCCGCTGGCGGGAGGGAGCAATGCTGTCTCTGCGGCCAGCTGGGGTGGGAGCAACGCGGCCTCGGCCAGGCGGGCATAGCGGCGCGTCAGCACCTGGCGCATGGCGGCGTAGTCGTCGCCGCCGGTGATGCCTTCGATGTTGAAGCGCCGGTACTGGCTGCTTTGCATCTGGTGGCCTTCGTAGACCACGCACGAGGCCTGGGTCGATTCACCCGCCGTGTGGCTGATGTCGAAACACTCGATACGCAGCAGCGCCAAATCGGCCACGTCCAACTCCAAAGCCTCGGCCAGGGCGCGGGTGCGCTGCTGCTGTGAGCCTTCTTCGGCCAGCAGGCGCGCCAGCGACAACTCGGCGCCGCGCGCGGCCATTTCCAGCCAGATGCGTTTTTGCTCACGCGGTTGGTGGGTGCAGCGCACGCGCACGCCGGCGGCTTCCGACAAGGCCTCGATCAGCCCCGGGTCCACCGGATGGCTGGTGGCCAGTTGCGGCGGCACGGGCTGGCCGATGTAGTGCTGCGCGATGAAGGCTTCCAGCACAGCGACCTCGGGCGTGGGCGGCGCGCTGTCGCTGTCGCTGTCGCTGTCACTTTCACTGAGCGCGTCCTCGGCCTGGGCGCGGCTCAGGGCGGCACCGTCATCCACGTGACTGGGGAAGTAGGCGCGGTCGCCCAGGTGACGGCTGCCGCGCACCATGGCCAGGTTGACGCAGGCACGCCCACCGGCCACCTTCACGGCCAGCACGTCCACGTCCTTGTCGACGGCCGACAGGCTGCTGGCATCCATGGCCTGTTGGTGCAGCACACGCGACAGTGAACCGATGCGGTCGCGCACGGCGGCTGCCTTCTCGAATTCCAGCGCCTCGGCCCAGGCCATCATCTGCGACTGCAGGTCCTCGACCACAGCCTGCGGCTCGCCCAGCAAGAAGCGCTCGGCGTCGTGCACGTCGCGCGCGTAGTCCTCGGGCGCGATCAAGCCCACGCAGGGGCCCGAGCAGCGCTGAATCTGATACAGCAGACAAGGGCGCGAACGGTGGTTGAACACCGTGTCCTCACAGGTGCGCAGCCGAAACACCTTCTGGATGAGCTGGATGGTTTCCTTCACCGCCCAGGCGTTCGGGTAAGGCCCGAAATAGCGGTGCTTGCGGTCCACCGCGCCGCGAAAGTAGGCCATGCGCGGCGTGTGCGCGGCCGACACCGGCCCGGCCGCAGCGCGCCGCGCGGTCATCGCATCGGCGCTGGCCGCGGTGCCGGTTATCTTCAGGTACGGGTAGCTCTTATCGTCGCGAAACAGGATGTTGAACGTGGGCTGCAGCGACTTGATGAGGTTGTTTTCCAGCAGCAGCGCCTCGGCCTCGCTGCGCACCACCGTGGTTTCCAGGCGAGCGATGCGGCTGACCATGTGGCCGATGCGGCTGCCACCGTGGTCCTTGTGCAGGTAGCTGGAGACACGCTTCTTCAGCTGGCGCGCCTTGCCCACGTACAGCACCACGCCTTGCGCGTCGATCCAGCGGTACACGCCGGGCAGGCCGGGCAGGGCCGCCACCTCGGCCAGCAGATGGGCACGCGCCCGCTCGGCGGCATCAGTGGGTGCAGCGGGTGCGGCGGGTACAGCGGGTGCAGCGGGTGGATCGATCTCGTTCATGGCGCCGCGATTTTCACCGCCCGGGCAGCGGGCGCGCTCGGGCTTCGATAATTCGTCGCATGCACTGGACCCTGTTCTGCCGCGTCATCGACAACCTGGGCGATGCGGGCGTGTGCTGGCGCCTGGCACGCGCCCTGGCCGCGCGGGGCCAGCAGGTGCGGCTGGTGATCGACGATGCCTCGGCCCTGGCCTGGATGGCGCCGGGCGGCGCGGCGGACGTGCAGGTGCAGCTCTGGCATGAGCTTGACGCAGGCGCAGACAGCGGCGATGTGGTGGTCGAGGCCTTTGGTTGCGACCCGCCTGCGGCATTCGTCGCCGGCATGGCCGCACGGGCGCAGGCGCCCGTGTGGATCAACCTGGAGTACCTCAGCGCCGAACCCTACGTTGAACGCTCGCACGGCCTGCCCTCGCCGCAAGCTAACGGCCTGACGAAGTGGTTTTTTTTCCCTGGCTTCACACCCCGCACCGGCGGCCTGTTGCGCGAGCCGCACGTGCTGCACGAGCCCGCGGCCGGCGACGGCGCCGCGTTCCTGGCCGCCCTGGGCTGCACGCCCGCGCCGGGCGAACGCGTGGCAAGCCTGTTCTGCTACGACAACCCGGCGCTGCCCGCGCTGCTGCAGGCGCTGGCCGCCCAGCCCACGCTGCTGCTGTTGACACCCGGCGCAGCACAACGCCAAGTACAGGCGGCCCCGCCCGGGGTGCGGCTGGCGCGCCTGCCCTGGCTGAGCCAAGTGGACTATGACCGCTTGCTGCGCGCCTGTGATCTCAACTTCGTGCGCGGTGAAGACTCGCTGGTTCGGGCACTGTGGGCCGGCAAGCCTTTTGTGTGGCAGGCCTACCCGCAGCACGACGGCGCCCACGCCGCCAAGCTCCAGGCCTTGCTCGACCAATGGAGTCCGCCGGACGATGTTGCGGCACTGTGGCGGGCTTGGAACGGCGTCGGCACGCTACCGTGGACCGGGCTGCCGCCACTGCAGCCGATCTGGCAGAAGGAGACCACGGACTGGCGTCGCCGTCTGACCGCACAAACCAGCCTGGCCGACCAGCTGCAGGCCTTCGCCTACGGGAAAGCCCGAATCGGCTGCTAGAATTGCGGGTTTTGCGCCCAGCGTGTTCGCTCCCCAGGCGCCCTACCCTCCCACGGAATCCAGTCATGAAAATCGCCCAGGAAATTCGCGCCGGCAACGTCATCATGCAGGGCAAGGACCCCATGGTCGTGCTCAAGACCGAATACAGCCGCGGTGGCCGCAACGCCGCCACCGTGCGCCTGAAGATGAAGAACCTGCTCAACGGCGGCGGCGCCGAGACGGTGTTCAAGGCCGACGACAAGATGGACCAGATCATCCTGGACAAGAAGGAGTGCACCTACTCCTACTTCGCCGACCCGATGTACTGCTTCATGGACGCCGAGTACAACCAGTTCGAGGTCGAGGCCGAGAACATGGGCGACGCCATCAACTACCTTGAAGACAACATGGCCGTGGAAGTCGTGTTCTACGACGGCAAGGCGATCAGTGTCGAGCTGCCCACCACCGTGGTGCGTGAACTCGAGACCGACCCCGCCGTCAAGGGCGACACCTCAGGCAAGGTGCTCAAGCCGGCCAAGCTGGTGGGCACGGGCTTTGTCATCAGCGTGCCGATCTTTGTCGAGAACGGCGACCGCGTTGAAATCGACACCCGCACGCACGAATACAAAAAGCGTGTTTGACCTTCTGAAAGTCCAGCCAAGGCACCCACGGGTGCCTTTTTCTTTGCCTGCGGCATCATCAAGCGGTCATGCATTTCGACTTCGAAGCCGCCGTCGCCTCGCCCTTTCGCATGCAGCCTGGCTTGCGCAGGCTGGCCGTGGGTGCGGTGCAGCTCACGCCGCTGGCACCCGGGTCAACCCACCAGCGCGAAAAGCTGGCGGTGCTGTCGGCGTTCCCCGCGCTGGCCCTGCAAGCCGCCGCGGGCTTTGACGCCCTGCCCGCGCTGCAAGGCCTGGCCCAGCATGCAGCCACCGAGCACCCAGGCCACTTCGGCTGGGACGGCCACAGCGCGCAGGCCCAGGGCGTGGCCGTGCGGGGCGACGAGGTGGTGCAGTTGTCGGCCGGCGACTTCGGCCTGGGCGACGAGCTCGCGCGCTGCCTGCGCGGCCTGGCGCCCCCGTGGCGGCTGCCCGGGCTGCTGAGCCTGGTCTTCGCCGAAGACTTCGCCATCGTCAACACCACCACCGGCACCCTGCCCTGGTTGGCTGTGGCCCTGCCCTCGCACTGGGCGCCGCAAGACAAGATCGGCCGCCACTTCAGCGCCGTGCACGCGCCTGTGGCCGACAACACCCTGCTGCTCAAGGCTGCCGACGCCCTGATGCGCATGGTGGGTGGGGCCGACCGATGGGAGCGGTTTGTCTGGAACGTCACCTCGCACCCGCGACTGCACGCGCACCCCCGGCACGTGGACGAGCCGCGCTGGCCCGGCGCCAGCTTCGACCCCGCACAGGCCTGGTGGCGCAGCGAGCGGCAGACCTTCATCCCGCTGCCGGCGTTGGGGCAGGCCGTCTTCACCATCGGTGTGCAGATCGAGCCGTTGGCGCAGGCCATCAACACACCGGTGCGGGCCGCCTTGCTGCACGACGCTGTGGCCAGCATGAGCCCTGCCGTGCTGGCCTACCGCAGTCTGGCCGGCGTGCAGCCGGCCCTGCTGCAGTGGCTGGCGGCGCGCCGCTGACGGCGCGGCCATGAAGACTGCCGCCGTGCGGCCCGCAAGCATGCGCTGGGCCGACGACGGCACAGCACAAGCCCTTGACTTCGACGCCACCGAGCTGGACCCCGTTGCCGCATTGACGCGAGCCCGCCGCGTCTACCTGGGCGGCAACCAGCTGCCCGCCCGCTGGGCCGGCCGTGACCACTTCACCGTGCTGGAAACCGGCTTCGGCCTGGGCCACAACTTCATCGCGACCTGGGATGCCTGGAAGCAGGACGCGGCGCGCAGCCGGTGGCTGCATTACGTGGCCATCGCGCCGCATCCGCCCACCCAAGCGGACCTGGCGCGCGCCCACGCCGGGTCGCCACTGCAAGCGCTGGCGCTGGCGCTGGTGCAAGCCTGGCCGCCGCTGACCGCTAACCTGCACGCGCTGGAATTTGAAGGCGGCCGGGTGCGGTTGCTGCTGGCCTGGGGCGACATGGGCGCGCTGCTGCGCGAACTGCGCTGCACGGCGGACGTTTTCTACATTCACGGCCACACCGCCGGCCGCGCCGCGGGCGCTGGCGCTGGTGCTGGCGTAGGCGGGGACAGGGACAGGGCCGCGGCGCAGCTGATGAAGTCCCTGGCGCGACGCGCTGCGCCGGACGCGAGCGCAGCAAGCGCCAGCCTGTCGCCGGCACTGTGCCAAGCCCTGACCACGGCCGGCTTCGACGTGGCGCAGGCGCCCGCCGCAGCCGGTGCAGCCACCTTCACGCACGCACGCTGGCAACCCCGCTTCGTGCCGCGCGGGGTGCGACTGCCCACGCCTCGCTCGCCAGCCGACGCGCTGGTGGTCGGTGCCGGGCTGGCCGGCGCCTTTGCCGCACGGGCGCTGCACGCGCTGGGCTGGCAGGTACAGGTGTTCGACCAGCACCCGCTGCCCGCGCAAGAAGCCTCGGGCAACCCGGCGGGCGTGTTCCACGGCAGCGTGCACCCTGAAGACGGGCCGCACGCCCGCCTGCTGCGCGCCGCGGCGCTGCAAGCCCAGCGCAGCCTGCACCCCTGGCTGCGCGGCGCCAGCGTGGCCGGGCAGGCAGGCGGCTTGTTGCGGGTGCAGGCCGGCGGGCTCGGCGCCATGCAAGCCGTGCTGGCAGCACAAGGCCTGCCGGCTGACTACGTGCAGGCGCTGGGCCGCGCCGAAGCGTCAAAGGCCGCGGGGGTGACGCTGGCGGGCCCGGCCTGGTTCTTCCCCGGCGGCGGCTGGCTGGCGCCGCGGGCCTTGATCGACCACGTTCTGCACGGCCTGCGTTTCGTGGGCGGCGCACAGGTCGCGGCCTTGCGCCCCGCGGGTGGCCGCTGGCAGCTGCTGAACGGCACTGGCCAGGTGCTGGCCGAGGCCGCGGTGGTGGTCCTGGCCAATGCAGCGCGGGCCGCGCAGTTGCTGGCGCCCTGGGGCGCGGCGGCGTGGCCGCTACAGCGCTCGCGCGGCCAGCTCAGCCGCTGGCCCGGCAGCGCCGGCGGACTGGCCCTGCCGCTGGCCGGTGACGGCTACGCCCTGCCCTTGTCGGCAGACCAGGGCGGTGGCGTGCTCTGTGGCGCTACCAACCATGTCGGCGATGACGAGGCCGCCGAACGCGCCGCCGACCACGCCTTCAACCTGGAACGCTTGGCCCGGCTGTGCGCCTTGTCGCCGCCGGCCGGCGCCGTGCTGCGCGGGCGCGTGGCCTGGCGCGTTCAGGCCGACGACAGACTGCCCGTGGTGGGGCCGCTGCCGCTGCGCGCCGCCGACGGGGCGCGCAACGACCAGGCCCGGCTGCTGCCGCGCCGCGAAGGTTTGTTCGTGTGCACAGCCCTGGGCGGGCGCGGCATCACGCTGGCGCCGCTGCTGGGGGCTGTGGTGGCCGCGCAAGTAGCAGGCACACCGCTGCCGCTGGAGCAGGGCCTGCTGGACGCCATCGACCCCGGCCGCTGGCAGGTACGCGCAGCGCGCCGGGGTTAAGACCGTCTATCTGTCCAGAGCAGGACTGACAACATCCCGGTACAGCCACGTTACGTCGACGCCCTCAGTGCGCACCTGGCGGCTCACCGGAAAG
>JANOLY010000638.1:0-2274 GCA_031420055.1 Burkholderiales bacterium
GCAAGGGCGTTATTACCAGGACATCGCTATCACCAGAGTGATGGAAGCCATCGCCGCCGGGCGCGACCGCATTCTGCTGACACTGGCGACCGGCACCGGTAAGACCTTTATTGCGTTTCAGTTGGCCTGGAAGCTGTTTCAGAGCCGCTGGAACCTCAAAGACTGGAAATCAGGCACTGAGCCCACCCGCCGGCCCCGCGTGCTGTACCTGGCCGACCGGAACATCCTGGCGGACCAGGCCTACAACGCGTTCTCAGCTTTCGAGAACTCTTCGCCCGGATCGATGGTGCGCATCGCGCCCGATGAGATCAGGCGCACAGGGCGTGTGCCCATGAACGGCAGCATCTTCTTTACGATCTTCCAAACTTTCATGAGCGGGCCGGAGAAAGATGGTCAGCCGTCGCCGTACTTTGGCGAATATCCGCCGGATTTTTTCGACTTCATCGTGATCGACGAGTGCCACCGGGGCGGTGCCAATGACGAGGGCAACTGGCGCGCCATCCTCGACTACTTTGCGCCCGCCGTGCAATTGGGCCTGACCGCCACGCCCAAGCGCAGCATCAACGCCGACACCTATGCCTACTTCGGCGAGCCGGTGTTCGTGTACTCTCTCAAGGAAGGCATCAACGACGGCTTCCTGACGCCGTTCAAGGTCAAGCAGATCGCCACCACGCTGGACGAGTACGTCTACACGCCTGACGACCTGGTGGTACAGGGCGACATCGTGGCCGGCAAGCGCTATGTCGAGGCGGACTTCAACAAGATCATCGAGATCAAGGAGCGCGAGGCCTACCGGGTGCAGCTCTTGATGGGGATGATCGACCAGCGCGAGAAGACCATCGTGTTCTGCGCCACCCAGGCCCACGCGCTGGCGGTGCGCGACCTGATCAACCAGGTCAAGAAGAACACTGATCCGCTCTACTGCGTGCGCGTGACAGCCGACGAAGGCGCGCTGGGCGACCAGCACCTGCGCGACTTCCAGGACAACGAGAAGACCATCCCGACGGTGCTGACCACGTCGCAGAAGCTGTCCACTGGCGTGGATGCGCGCAACGTGCGCAACATCGTGCTGATGCGGCCGGTGGCATCGATGATCGAGTTCAAGCAGATCATCGGCCGCGGCACGCGCCTGTACGACGGCAAGGACCACTTCACGATTTATGACTTCGTGGGTGCGCACCACCACTTCAGTGACCCGGAGTGGGATGGCGAGCCTATTGCCGCAGACCCCACGCCGACAGAGACTGAGGTGTGGCCGTTGCGGACCGGAGACGGCGCCACCGATGTGCCAGCCCGCGAGCCCGCGCCGCCGCCGTTCGTCGACCCGGCGCCAGCCAAGATCATGGTCAAGCTGGCTGACGGCAAGCAACGCAAGATCCAACACATGACGGCGACCAGCTTCTGGAGCGCCGATGGGCGCCCGATGTCGGCGGCGCAGTTCCTTGAAGCGCTGTACGGCGCGCTGCCCGAGTTCTTCAAGGACGAAGATGAGTTGCGCCGCCTCTGGAGCGCGCCAGACACGCGCAAGGCGCTGCTGGCTGGCTTGACTGAGAAGGGCTTCGGTTCTGAGCCGCTGGCCGAGATGCAAAAGCTCATCGAAGCCGAGAATAGCGACTTGTTTGATGTGCTGGCTTACGTGGCGTTTGCGGCCGAACCCGTGACGCGGGCCGAACGTGCGGCGGCGGCGCATGCGGCGGCGGTGGCCGAGTTCACCGACAAGCAGCAGGCCTTCGTCGATTTCGTGCTGGCCCAGTATGTCAAGCAGGGTGTGGGCGAGCTTGACGCTGAAAAGCTGTCGCCGCTGCTGCAGCTCAAGTACCGGGCGCTCAGTGATGCCTTCGCAGAGTTGGGCCGGCCTGACCAGGTGCGGGGCGTGTTCGTGGGGTTCCAGCGGCATCTGTATGCCGACCGGCGAACCGCCTAGTTGCCGTGCCCGCCTTCTCGGCCCAGGTCTCTAGCTTCCGACTCATGCGAAGTGCCGCAGCGGGGTGGCTCGCGGCCCTGGTGGTCGCACTGGCCGCTTGCACCACGCCACCGCCGGCCTGGCAGGGCCAGGACAACACCGCCGCGCCGTGGCAGCACGTATCGCCGGGCCTGGACTACCGCAGCTTCAGCCCCTGGCCCGACAGCCGTGTGCACGTGCTGCGCCTGGACCTGCGCGAGCCCGGTTTGCGGCTGGAGGTGTCGGCGCCGGCGCAGCGGGGCTTGGCCATGGACCAGCGGCCCGACAGCACGGCGGCGGTGGCCAGCTTCAACGCCTCGTTTTTCGACCGC
>JANOLY010000639.1:0-6808 GCA_031420055.1 Burkholderiales bacterium
CAGCGCTCAGAAGCTGGCGGATGCCGAGGCGCGCAGTGTTCGCGGGGCCAGCGGGTACAAGTACACGTGTCCGAACTGGTAGGGCGACTCCTTCCAGGCGCGGCGGTCTGTCAGGTTGTCGATGGCCAGGCGCCAGGTGACTGCGGTCGCGCCGAGGTCGTGCGCCCAGCGCAGGCCAACGTCCCAGCGGTGCCAGGCAGCGATGCGCATTGAGGTGTCATAGGGCAACACGACGCGATTGCCTTCGGCCGACAGCCCCGCCTGCAGCGCCAGGCCGGGCAGGCGGGCAGGGCGGTACTCTGCCCCCAGGCGCAGCGTGCCTTCGGGCACGTTCACCGGGCGCTGGCCGTTGACGGTGGTGTCGCGCGCGCCTCGGCGCTGGGCACGCAGCCACATGGCGCTGGCCTGCCAGGTCCAGGCCGCGATGCGCTGGTTCCACTGCGCCTCGACGCCCCGGTGCCGGGCGCTGCCGTCGCTGACGCGGGCGCAGGTGCCTGCACCGCCACAGCTGCCGATGTCCGACGTTTGGCCCCTGTCGATGTCGAACAGCGTGACGGCCGCCTCAACCTGTTCAGCTCCGTATTTCAGGCCGGCCTCGATCTGCCGACTCTGCATTGGGATCGACTCGCCGGCGTTGATGTAACGGCGGCGGTTGGGTGCAACGTCGGTCTCCAGGCCGCGGCCCCAGCTGGCGTACAGCAAGGTGCTTGGGGTTGGCCGAGCCGCCAGGGCCAGCCAGGGCGTGGTGGCGGTGAGTTCGATGTCGGTGGCGCGCAGGCTGCCGTCGCTGTCGGCACTGGTGCGCACGCTGCTGCGCTGCAGTTGCGTGTGCCTAAGCCCGGCCCACAGCTGCCACACATCGCCCAGGCGCACGGCGTCGCGCACGAACCACTCCAGGCTGCTCTCATCGCGGTGGGTGTTGGCGTCGCCAAAGCCTGCGCTGGGTGGCGTTTGCAGTGAGCCGTCGATGCGCCCGGTGCCCGCGATGTCGAAGACCTGGTCCTGGAAGCGGCCCTGGTAGCGGCTGCGCAGCACGCCCGTCTCGAATCGATGCTCTGCCGATCCGGTGCGCGCTGTGCCGGTCAGGGTCAGCGCCAGCGCCTGGGTGTTGCGCCGTTCGTTGTCGCTGACGTACTCCCAGTAGGTGAAGCTGCCGTCTGGGGCGAAGCGGTCGCAGGCCAGGGTGCATTCGTAGTTGGCGTCGTACTTGCCGTAGGGAAAGGCAGTGCGGTCGTCGCTGTGCAAGCGCTGGGTCATGGCCTGCGCCGTGATGCGCCAGCCTTCGCCCAGGCTGCGCAGTTGCGACTGCCAGCGCAGCGACGCGGTGTCGCCGTTCATCACCACGGGCTGTGCCCAGGGCTGGGCGTTCAGGTTGCGCCGGATGTCGATGCCGCGCGGGTCGGGCACTGTGTTGCCCAGCAGGCTGTAGCCGGCCACGCTGGGCTGGCGTTGACGGCTTGATTCGCCTTCCAGCTGCAGGAGGTTGTCGGCGTTGACCTGCCAGTCCACCGCCAGCGCGGCCAGCGAGCGCCCGCCGCGGCTGTCGCGCACCTGCGGGTTCAGTTGCTCATGCGCCAGGTTCAAACGCACGCCGATGGCGCCGTCGACACCAAAGCGCTCGCTCAGGTCCACCGCACCCAGCACTGAGCCCTGCTCGCGCACATCCACCCGCGCGTTGCGCAGGCTGCCGGCGGGCCGCTTGACGACCAGGTTCACCAGCCCGCCCGGCGCGCTGGTGCCGGCCTGCACGCCGCTGGTGCCTTTGATGAGTTCCAGCCGTTCCTTGTTCTCCAGCGCCAATGCGGTCTCGGCGTTGATGGGCAGGCCGTCGCGTCGGTAGTTGAAGCGGTTGTCCAGCGTGTAACCGCGTGAGGACAGGATGCTCCAGTAGCCCTCGGCGTTGTAGGCGTCGCCCAGGCTGGCGTCCAGACGGGTCAAGCCGGCCAGGGTGTTGATGCCAGCGTCGGCCAGGTGCTGGGCGCCGAACACGCTGGTCTGCAGGGGTGCGCTGGCTGGCGGGGCATCGCCAAAACCTGCGACCTGGGCCACCCCGATAGCGCGGCCGGTGACGGTGACGCGGTCCCCTTGAGCCCAGCTTGGGTGAGCGAGCAGGCCTATGCATGCGGCCAGTGCTGCGCGATGCAATCGCGGACGAGAGAGAAAAAGTGATGCCATCCTGTGCCTTGCAGGTGATGGCAGGTGAGCGCAGTCTTGAACCGCTGCCGCACAGGGCGAACAGGGTTGGAGCACGGCTTCCCTGCGCGAGGATTACCTCAATCAGGTTCAAAGGGACTGTCTCAGTCGAGCCCTGCGGCCCAACACCCCCAGCGGACGTCGCGCGGCCTGGGCTGCGCGTCGAACGGCGAGTATCGCCCACAACGCGACGCGCCCGGCCCGCGGCTGTGCTCAGTGCATGCCTGCCATCGTCACCGTTTCGCATCTCAGCAAGACCTACGCCTCGGGCCACCGCGCCCTGGACGACATCAACCTCGAAATCCAGCGCGGTGAAATCTTCGCCTTGTTGGGCCCCAATGGCGCAGGCAAGACCACGCTGATCAGCATCATCTGCGGCATCGTGCGCGCCAGCAGCGGCACGGTGGTGGTGGACGGCTTCGATGCCGTGCGCGACTATCGCGCTGCGCGCTCGCTCATCGGCCTGGTGCCGCAAGAGCTGACCAACGACGCCTTCGAGACCGTGTGGGCCACGGTGTCGTTCAGCCGCGGGCTGTTTGGCAAGGCGCCGCATCCGGCGCACATCGAAAGCGTGCTCAAGTCGCTGTCGCTGTGGGAGAAGAAGGACAGCAAGATCATGACGCTGTCGGGCGGCATGAAGCGCCGTGTGCTCATCGCCAAGGCTTTGTCGCACGAGCCGCGGGTGCTGTTCCTGGACGAGCCGTCGGCCGGCGTGGACGTGGAGCTGCGCCGCGACATGTGGCAACTGGTGCGCCAGCTGCGCGACACCGGCGTGACCATCATCCTCACCACCCACTACATCGAAGAAGCCGAGGAGATGGCCGACCGCGTGGGTGTCATCCGCAAGGGCCGCATCATCCTGGTCGAAGACAAGCTGGTGCTGATGAACAAGCTGGGCAAGAAGCAGTTGAACTTGCAGCTCGCGCAGCCGCTGGTGCAGGTGCCCGCGGCCTTGGCCGGCTACGCCCTGGTGCTGTCGGCCCATGGCAGCGAGCTGACCTGCACCTACGACACCCACAGCGACGCGCCTGACATGGCTGGGCTGATGCAGCGCCTGGCGCAAGCGGGCGTGGTGGTGACTGATCTGCGCACATCGCAAAGCTCGCTCGAAGACATCTTTGTCAGCCTGGTGCACGAGACCACATGAACAGCCACGCCATACGCGCGATCTACGGCTTCGAGATGGCGCGCACCGGCCGCACCTTGATGCAAAGCATCATCTCGCCGGTGATCTCGACCTCGCTGTACTTCATCGTCTTCGGCGCGGCCATAGGCTCGCGCATCCCGGAGATCGGTGGCGTCAGCTACGGCGCCTTCATCGTGCCTGGCCTCGTGATGCTGTTGCTGCTGACGCAAAGCATCTCCAACGCTTCGTTCGGTATCTACTTTCCGCGCTTCGTGGGCACCATTTACGAGCTGCTCTCGGCACCCGTGTCGTACACCGAGATCCTCATCGCCTATGTGGGCGCGGCGGCCAGCAAGTCCATCATCCTGGGGCTCATCATCCTGGCCACGGCGGGGCTGTTCGTGCCGCTGCGCATAGAGCACCCGGTGTGGATGCTGTTCTTCCTGGTGTTGACGTCGGTCACCTTCAGTCTGGTGGGTTTCATCATCGGCATCTGGGCCGACAACTTCGAGAAGCTGCAGGTGGTGCCGCTGCTCATTGTCACGCCGCTGACCTTTCTGGGTGGCAGCTTCTATTCCATCGACATGCTGCCGCCGTTTTGGCAAACGGTGGCGCTGTTCAACCCGGTGGTCTACCTGATCAGCGGCTTTCGCTGGAGCTTCTACGGCCTGGCTGACGTGAGCCTGGCGCTGAGCCTGGGCATGGCGGCGCTGTTTCTGGCGCTGTCGCTGGGCGTGGTGGCCTGGATCTTCAAGACCGGGTACCGGCTGAAGGCGTGAGCCGATTTGTGGGCCGGCGCCGTTGCGCTGGCAGCGCTTCAGTCAAATACCGGGCTTTCCACGCCCAGCACCTTGTGCAACTTGGGGCTGGTGGTGGTGTATTGCAGCAAGATGCGCTTGTCGGGGAAGACGATGGGCGCTGCGCCAAAGGCTGCCAGCGCGGCTTCATGGAAGCCCGACAGGATGAGCTTTTTCTTGCCCGGGTAGACGTTGATGTCGCCCACGGCAAAGATGCCCGACACGTTGGTCTGGAACTTCTCGGTGTCGACGACGATCTGCTTGCGCTCGATGCCCAGACCCCATTCGGCAATCGGGCCCAGCTTGGGGCTCAGGCCAAAGAAGACCAGCAGCATGTCCAGCGGTACCACGCGCGTCACGCCATCAGCGCCGGTGACCTTCAGGCTGGTCAGCCGGCCGTCTTGTTCTTCAAAGCCGGAGGTCTGGCCGACGATGAACTGCATCTCGTAGGCCTCGCACAGCGCACCCATCTTGGCCACGCTGGCGGGTGCCGCGCGAAAGCCGTCGCGGCGGTGCATCAGGATCACGCTCTCGGCCTTGTGGGGCCCGTCTTGCGCGAAGTTAAGCGCCCAATCGAGTGCCGAATCGCCGCCGCCGACGATGACCAGGTTCTTGCCCGCAAACTGCGCCGGGTTCTTCACGCGGTAGAAGAGCTGGGTGTCGTCGAAGCGCTCCAACCCGTCGACCTTGAGCGTGCGCGGCTGGAACGAGCCCACACCGCCGGCGATGAATACCGTCTTGGTGAGAAAGCGCGTGCCCTTGCTGGTTTCGATGAAGAACCGGCCATCGTCCTGGCGCTGCACGGTGGTTACTTCCTGCCCCAGGTGGAAGGTGGCGCCGAACGGCTCGATCTGCTTGAGCAGGCTGTTGGTTAGTTCCTGCCCCGTGCACACCGGCACGGCCGGGATGTCGTAGATGGGCTTGTCGGGGTACAGCTCCACGCACTGCCCGCCAGGGTAGGCCAGGCTGTCGACGATGTGGGCTTTGATCTCGAGCAGGCCCAGCTCAAAAACCTGGAACAGGCCCACCGGGCCGGCGCCGATGATGACGGCGTCGGTTTCGATGGGGCCGTCGTGGCTGTGCGCGGTGGCGGCCACCTCTTGGTTCATTTCGGCTTGCATGGTGGGGTTCAGCGGATCAGATGCACCAGCTTGTCCTTGGTGTCTTTCCAGTCGTCGGCGTCAGGCGGCGGTGTCTTGCGCTTGGTGATGCTGGGCCACTTGCGCGACAGCTCGGCGTTGAGCTTGATGAAGTGCAACTGCTCGGTGGGCACGTCTTCCTCGGGCAGGATGGCGTTGACCGGGCATTCGGGAATGCACACCGCGCAGTCGATGCACTCGTCGGGGTCGATGCTCAGCATGTTCGGCCCCTCGCGGAAACAGTCCACGGGGCAGACATCGACACAGTCGGTGTACTTGCACTTGATGCAGGACTCGAGGACGACGTGGGTCATGGGGAACGGCTCGGTTGGACAGGGACGGGGATCGGCACCAACGCTGGCCGCCTGCCCGAGACAATCCAAGATTTTACGTTGTGAGGGCCGGCAACCGCGATGGCGAGCCGGAGGCCGCGGATTGGGCTTTGACATGGGCTGTTGCCGGGGTTGCGGCACGCGCGCCAGCACCTACCGTGGCCACGGTGGGGCGCCCGGCGTGCAGGCAGGCCGCCCCGGCCAGGCCTTGCATGGTGTGCTCGCTGGACAGGCTGTCTGGCCAACCGGCCCGCGACACCACACACACCGGCGTGTCGGCGGGCCAACCGGCGGCCTGCAAGCGCCGGCCCAGCGCGGCCAACTGCCGGCCCGCCATGTAGTAGACCTCGGTGTCGGCGCGCGGGCCGCCCACCTTCAGCCGGCCGTCGCGTGTCATGGCCGTGGCCAGGGTCACGCTGCGGCCGGCGCCGCGCCGGGTCAGCGGACGCCGGGTGTCGGCCGCGGCCGCCGTGGCGGCGGTGATGCCGGGCACCACGTCGCAGGGCACGCCAGCGTCTGCCAAGGCCTGCAGTTCTTCTTCCAGCCGGCCGAAGATGCTGGGGTCGCCGCCCTTCAGGCGCACCACGCAGCGGTGCAGGCCGGCGTGGCGCACCAGCATCGCATTGATGGCGGCCTGCCCGGTGGCGTCGCTGAAGCCGCGCTTGCCGACATCGATCCAGCGCGCCCGGGGCGCAAAGTCGCGCAGCGCCGGGTCGGTGAGGGCGTCGAACAGCACCACATCGGCCTCGGCCAGGCGGCGCAGGCCGCGCAAGGTGATGAGGTCGGCGGCGCCCGGGCCGGCACCGACGAAGACGACGGTGCCCATCACGACATCGCTCCTGCGTCACCACGCACCAACAGGGCGCCGCTGGTGCGGTGGCTGGTCGGGTCGACCACGATCAGCGATCCGGCCTGGGCGTTGTCGATGTACGGGGCCAGGGGCAGTGCGTGCTGCAACTCGAACACCACCTCGCCGATCTCGTTGACGGCGAGCGTGTCGGCCGGCGTGGCCTGCAGGCTGTGGATGTCCAGCCGCGCCTGCACGCTTTCCAGCCTCGCCTGCACCCAGCGGTGACCATGGCGCAGCAGGTACTTGCGGCCAGGGGTGGCGGGTTCGGTGTCCAGCCAGGCCAGCGTGGCGGCTACTCGCTGCATGGGCTGCAGCAGCCCCGGCGCGCCCAGCCAGTCGCCGCGCGATACATCGAGCTGGCGGTCCAGCAC
>JANOLY010000640.1:0-3767 GCA_031420055.1 Burkholderiales bacterium
GTCGGCGTAATGGCTGCCCAGCACGCCCCCGGTCAACGCGCCCAGGTAGCCTGCGCCCAGGGCCTCGACCAGCCCCAGCAAGATGCCGCCCACCACCGCGCCGCCCAGGTTGCCGATACCCCCCAGCACCGCCGCCGTGAAGGCCTTCAAGCCAGGCAGGAAGCCCCTGGAGTGCTGCACGGTGCCGTAGTTGGCTGCCCACATCACACCGGCCACCGCGGCCAGCATGGCGCCGATGATGAAGGTGGCTGAGATGACCATGTCGGGCCGTACGCCCATCAGCGCGGCCACACGCGGGTTCTCGGCCGTGGCCCGCATGGCGCGGCCCAGTTTGGTCTTGTTCACCAGGTACATCAGCACGGCCAGGATCACGGCCGTCAACCCCAGGATCAGGCACTGGGTGACGCTGATGACGGGCCCGCCCAGGTCTATCGGTTCGGTGGGCAACAGCAACGGGTAGGGCTTGGGGTTGGGCTTCCAGATGATCATGGCCAGGGTCTGCAACAGCAGACTGACCCCCATGGCGGTGATCAGCGGCGCCAGCCTTGGTGCGTTTCGCAGCGGCCGGTAGGCGAGCTTTTCGATGCTGAAGTTCAGCGCCGCGCAGATGACGATGGCGCAGCCCAGCGAGATCAACATCAGCAGCCAGCCCGGCAGGCCCGAATCGGCCAGCACCGTGACCACCGTCCAGCTGGTCAGCGCGCCCACCATCAACACCTCGCCATGCGCGAAGTTGATGAGGTTGATGATGCCGTAGACCATGGTGTAGCCCAGGGCCACCAAGGCATACATGCTGCCCAGCACCAAGCCGTTGATGATTTGCTGGAAGAAAGTTTCCATCGAGGGGTACTCCGGTTCTGGACGCCCCAGGGGCGCAACCAGGCACTAGCAAGAAGCCGGCCGCTGCATGAAATTGTAGAGAGGAGCGTGGGCACCAAAGGGCGAGCTTCCCCCCTTGCGTCATCTCCTCAGCCCTTGCTCAGCCCAGGCTTCGCAGCCTCGTCGAGCTGGCGCAGCTGACCCAGGCGATCGGCGATGCGCGCCTCCAGCCCGCGCGCCACGGGCCGGTACCAGCCGGGGGCTGCCATGCCGTCCGGCAGGTAGGACACGCCCGCGGCATAGGCTTCGGGCTCGTCGTGCGCGTAGCGGTAATCGCGCCCGTGCCCCAGGCTCTTCATGAGCTGCGTGGGCGCGTTGCGCAAGTGGGCTGGCACCAGCCGCGAGCCGTCTTGCGCCACGAAGGCGCGTGCTTCGTTGTACGCCGTGTAGCCGGCGTTGCTCTTGGCCGCCACGGCCAGGTAGATGACAGCCTGCGCCAGTGCCAATTCACCTTCGGGCGAGCCCAAGCGGTCGTAGGTGGATGCGGCGTCGCTGGCCATCTGCAAGGCGCGCGGGTCGGCCAGGCCGATGTCTTCCCAGGCCATGCGCACGATGCGCCGCGCCAGGTACTTGGGGTCGGCGCCACCATCGAACATGCGGCACAGCCAGTACAGGGCAGCGTCGGGGTTGGAGCCACGCACTGACTTGTGCAGCGCAGAGATCTGGTCGTAGAAGTTGTCGCCGCTCTTGTCGAAACGCCGCACGCCGGGCGCCAGGGCCTGGGCGACGAAAGCGGCGTCGATCAGCGTCACCCCGGCTGCGCGCGCCGACGTGTCGGCCTGTTCAGCCAAGTTGAGCAAGCGGCGCGCGTCACCGTCGGCATAGCCGATCAGCGTGTCGATGGCGGCTGCATCAAAGCGCAGGTGCGGCAGCGCCTGCCGCTGTGCGCGCTCGAGAAGCTGGCGCAAGTCAGCATCGCCCAGGGACTGAAGCACATACACCTGGGCGCGCGACAGCAGGGCCGAATTGACTTCAAACGACGGGTTCTCGGTGGTGGCGCCGATGAACACCACGCGGCCGGATTCGACAAAGGGCAGCAGCGCGTCCTGCTGGCTCTTGTTGAAGCGGTGGATCTCGTCGATGAACAAGATGGTCTTGCGCCCGCGTGACCGGTGCCGCTCGGCCAGCTCCATGGCTGACCGAATGTCCTTCACGCCCGACAGCACGGCAGACAAGGCGATGAACTCGTGGTCGAAGGCCGTGGCCGTGAGGCGCGCCAGGGTGGTTTTACCCACACCCGGTGGACCCCACAGCACCATCGAGTGCGGCTGGCCCGACTCAAACGCCCGCCGCAGCGGCCGGCCCGGGCCCAACAGCTGGTGCTGGCCGATGACATCGTCGATGCAGCGCGGCCGCAGCCGCTCGGCCAGCGGCGCCCCGGTGTCTGACGGCAGGGGCTGCGCGGTGTCGTCCTCGAACAGCGGGTCCTGCGTCGTCATGTCGCGTACAGAGCGCGCCAAGCTCACAGGCGCGGCGCGCTCATTGCTCGATCACATCGGCGCCGGCGGGCGGCGTGAAGCGAAACAGCTCGGCCGCCAGCGGCAGGTTGGCTTCGAAGCGGCTGAACTGCAGCAAGGAGCGCTGACCGAAGCTGTCGAGAATCTCCAGCGCCGCGAGCGTCTTGCCACGAAAGCCCACCCGCAACTGCTGGAACGGCCCGTCCTTGGTGCGCGGCATGGCCACAGCCCAGACCAGCCCGTCACGCGGTGGCTCGCTGCTGAGCACAAAGTCCTTGTCCAACGAGCCACCCGCCAGCAGCGCCGCGGGCGTTGCGCCCAGCGCCTGGCCGAGCTTGCGCGAACTGGCCTGGTTGAGGTCGGCATCAAAGATCCACACCTTCTGGCCGTCAGCCACGATGAGTTGCTCGAAAGGCTTGGCGTAGGCAAAACGAAAGCGATTGGGGCGTTGGAACTCGAAACTGCCGCTCGATGTTTTCTTGCGCGTGCCGTCGGCCGAGCTGACCGTTTGAGTGAATGCAGACCTGCCGCTGCTCACTTCTTGCACGAATTCGCGCAGCGTGGCCACGGCGTCGGCATGCGCCGCGCCCGCGAACAACAGTCCAAGCAGCAGCAGCTTGTTCATTCTTCGCGCTTGGGGACGATGATGTCCCGGTTGCCGTTGTTGCCCATGGCCGATACGAGTCCGGACTTCTCCATTTGTTCCAGCAATCGCGCCGCGCGGTTGTACCCGATGCGCAGATGCCGCTGCACCAGGGAGATTGACGCGCGGCGGTGCTGCAGCACCACGCCCACGGCCTGGTCGTACATCGGGTCGGCCTCGGCATTGCCAGCGCCTTCGCTGCCCTCGCCCAAACCCGCGTCGCTGTCGAGCACGCCGCCTTCCAAGATGCCTTCGATGTAGTTCGGCTCGCCCTGCGAGCGCAGGTACTCCACCACGCGGTGCACTTCGTCGTCGCTGACAAAGGCGCCGTGCACACGCACCGGCACGCCCCCGCCGGGCGGCAGATACAGCATGTCGCCCTGACCCAGCAGCGCCTCGGCACCCATCTGGTCCAGGATGGTTCGGCTGTCGATCTTGCTGCTGACCTGAAAGCTCAAGCGGGTGGGAATGTTGGCCTTGATGAGACCCGTGATCACGTCCACGCTGGGCCGCTGTGTGGCCAGAATCAGGTGGATGCCGGCGGCGCGCGCCTTTTGCGCCAGGCGCGCAATCAGCTCCTCGATCTTCTTGCCCACCACCATCATCAGGTCGGCGAGTTCGTCGATGACCACCACCACATGCGGCAGGCGTTCCAGCGGTTCTGGCGCGTCGGGGGTCAGGCTGAAGGGGTTGCCGATCTTGTCGCCGCGCTCGGCGGCTTCGACAATTTTCTTGTTGTAGCCCGCCAGGTTGCGCACGCCCATCTTGCTGAGCAGCTTGTAGCGCCG
>JANOLY010000641.1:0-7831 GCA_031420055.1 Burkholderiales bacterium
GAGCTGGCAGACATTCGCCAAGGCGCGCCTGTTCGATCCGCTGGGCATGGTGCGCGTCAGGCTGTCGGCGCCCGAGATGGCGCAAGACGCCAACCACGCCGTGGGCCACACCACCCGCGCGCGCAAGCTGCTGCCGGTGCCCCTGCGGCACGACCCCTTGCTGGGCCTGGCCGGGGCGGTCAACGCCAGCATCACCGAATACGCCAAGTGGGTGCAGCTGCAACTGGGGCAGGGCCAGTTCGGCGGGCGCCGCCTGATATCGACCGCGGCCATGGCCGCGATGTGGGAGCCGCTGATCCTCACGTCCGACACCCCACGCGCGCCCGACTTCCAGCGCGGGCACTACGGCCTGGGCTGGCGCATCGACCGCTATCGCGACACGCTGCGCGTGGCCCATACCGGCGACCTCAACGGCTTCACGCCGCGCGTGGTGCTGCTGCCGCAGAAGAACGCCGGGCTGGCGATCATGGTCAACCACGGCAGCCACCCCTTGGCCAACGCCGTCACACCCGACCTGCTGGACCGCCTGCTGGGCCTGCCACCTGGCGACAACTCGGCCCGCGCCATCGCCAGGCGCAACGCCGCCGAGGCCGCCCCGCCCCGGGCTGACGCCAACGCCGACAAGGC
Source organism: Burkholderiales bacterium (assembly GCA_031420055.1). Classification (GTDB taxonomy): domain Bacteria; phylum Pseudomonadota; class Gammaproteobacteria; order Burkholderiales; family Burkholderiaceae_C; genus Rubrivivax. The sequence goes on from JANOLY010000641.1 coordinate 628, forward strand.
CATTCCCGGCACGCGGCCGTCACACCCGCTGGCAGCCTACGCCGGCACCTACCGCCACGCGGGCTACGGCGACATGCTGGTCAGCCACGCGGACCAGGGCTTGGCCGTGCGCTACAACGACATGCCCGCCACGCTGAAACACTGGCACTTCGATGTGTTCGAGGCCCGCACCGACCGCCCCGAGCATGGCGAATTCAACGGCACGCGCCTGGTGTTCCAGGGCGACGAAGCCGGCACCCTGGCGGGCTTTACCGCGGTGCTGGACGACAACGTGCGGCCGGTGCTGTTCAGCCGCGTGGTGTAGGGCCGCCCTCGAACTCTCAGGCGGCCAAGGCCGCCAGGTTCAACGCATGCGAGCGGCCCAGCCACAGCGCGCTGTCGCGGTGGTCGCGCAGGTCGTCACCCGTGTTGGGGTGAATGAAGACATCCAGGCCGGCGTGGTTCAGGCTCAGCCAGCTCACGATGGGCGCAAAGTGTGCGCCAGGAAAGGCCAGCTGGTAGCTCCACATCGGGTGCGGGCCCACGGGTTTCTCGTGGAATCGGCCCATGTCGAAGAGGCCATTCAGGTCCACCGCGATGCGTTCGCGCAGTGCCCAGGCGGCGTCGCGCGTGGTGGCGTCGAAGTAGACGTGGGCGTGCCAACTGGTGATGAGATCGGGGCTGAGCGCGGGCATGGGCCTACTGTACCGACAGGATGGTGGCCACGTCTTTGTGCACGGTGCCCAGCCCACGGTCCAGGGTCACGAGCCGACCCTTGAAGTGGCGGGCCAGGGCCGCGAGGTAGGCATCGGTGACTTGCCGGTGCCCGACCACGCCGCGCCAGGAGATGTCGGGGTAGCCCAACACATCGGGCCAGAACTGATGGCGCGGATGGGCAACAAGCTGGTGCAGCACGGACAGCGAGGAGGCGGCGTCGAGCTGACCCAGGTTCATCAAGATCCGCAGCAGCGTGCCCTGCGTGATCGGGCAGGTTGCGAAAGGCTCGTCGGTAGCCACAAACCACTGCTCTGCCGCTGCGTGGTGCACATGGGACGGGCTGACCAGTGCAACCAGCACGTTGCCGTCCAGAAGGTGAACGACGGCTGCGCGCTTGGATCGGGCCGTCTTGGGCACGCGCTTACTCAGGGTCAGGCCTCGTCTTCCAGCGCACGCACATCTTCGGCTGAGATCACCCGGGGGAACTGCACCCGCGGCAGGCCCGTGCTTGCGCTGAGGCTGGGTGATGCTGACCGCCCGTTGGCCGTGCCAAGCAGTTGTGCTTGCAGTCCCCGCTGCATCAGTCCCACAGCCGTTTGGCTGAGACTCTTGCGGTTGCTCGTCGCCAACGACGAGAGCACGGTGTGCAGGTCGATAGGTATATCGATGGTGGTGCGCATCGCAGAATCATGATGCAATGATGCACTGGTGTCAATTTCCAGCCCGAAGGCCGTAGTACCCACATCGATGAACCGGCTGCCTGCCGCAAGAATGCACCTCCCCTGCGAACCCATGCCCATGCCCGCGCCCACCGTCCACATCACCGGCATTTCGTCCATGGCCACGCGGCTGTTGCTGGTCGAGCTGACAGCGGCGTTTGCCCAGCGCTCGGGGTGCACGGTGGACATCCAGGCGGTGGGCGGAGTGGACGCCGCCAAGCGCGTGCGGGCCGGGGAGGCCTTCGACGTGGTGATGCTGGCTGCTGACGCCATCGAGCGCCTGGCCGCCAGCGGGCATCTCGCCCGCGGCAGCCGGGTCGACCTGTTTCGCTCGCCCGTGGCCCTGGCCGTGCGCTCGGGCGCGCCGCGGCCTGACATCGGCTGCGAAGCCGCCGTCAAGCAGGCCCTGCGGGCCGCGCGCAGCGTGGGCTACTCCACCGGGCCCAGCGGCGCGCACCTGGCGCAGTTGCTCGAGCGCTGGGGCATCGCGGGCGAACTGGCGGGCCGCACCGTGCAGGCCCCACCGGGCGTGCCGGTGGGCGCGCTCGTGGCCCGCGGTGATGTCGAGATCGGCTGGCAGCAACTCAGCGAGCTGATGTCGGTGCCCGGCATCACGGTGCTGGGCAGCTTGCCGGCGGGCGTCGAGTTCATCACCACCTTTTCGGCCGCGCTGGGCGTGGGCTGCACGCAGCCCCAGGCGGTGCACGAATTGCTGGCCTTTATCACCGCACCCGAGGCTGCGGCCACCGTGCGCAGCCACGGCATGGCGCCGTGCTCACTCAACCCCAAGGCGCCCACATGATCATCGACTGCCACGGCCACTACACCACCGCGCCCAAGGCGCTGGAACAGTGGCGCGCCGCGCAAATTTCCGGCATCACCGACCCGGCCGCCATGCCGCGCGCGGCCGACCTGAAGATCGGCGACGACGAGCTGCGCGACTCCATTGCCGGCAACCAGTTGCGCTTGATGCAGCAGCGCGGGCTGGACCTGACCATCTTCAGCCCGCGCGCCAGCTTCATGGCCCACCACATCGGCGACTTCCAGGTCAGCGCCACCTGGGCGGCCATCTGCAACGAGCTGTGCTTTCGCGTCAGCGAGCTGTTCCCTGAGCACTTCATCCCCGCGGCCATGCTGCCGCAAAGCCCGGGTGTGGACCCGGCCACGTGCATCCCCGAGTTGGTGAGGTGCGTGGAGCAATTCGGCAACGTCGGCATCAACTTGAACCCCGACCCCAGCGGCGGCCACTGGACCAGCCCGCCGCTGACTCACCGCCACTGGTACCCCATCTACGAAAAGATGGTGGAATACGACATCCCCGCCATGATCCACGTCAGCAGTAGCTGCAACGCCTGCTTTCACGCCACCGGCGCGCACTACATCAACGCCGACACAACAGCCTTCATGCAGTGCCTGCAGGGCGACTTGTTCAAGGACTTCCCGACGCTGCGCTTTGTCATCCCCCACGGCGGCGGCGCCGTGCCCTACCACTGGGGCCGCTACCGGGGCCTGGCGCAAGAGCTGAAGAAGCCGCTGCTGCAAGACCACTTGATGGGCAATATCTTCTTCGACACCTGCGTCTACCACCAGCCGGGCATCGATTTGCTGACCCAGGTGATCCCGGTGCACAACATCCTGTTCGCCAGCGAAATGATCGGCGCGGTGCGCGGCATCGACCCCGAGACGGGGCACTACTTCGACGACACCAAGCGCTACATCGAGGCCGCGGCCATCGACCCCGTGCAGCGCCACCAGATCTACGAAGGCAACGCCCGGCGCGTCTACCCGCGGCTGGACGCGGCATTGAAGAAGCGAGGGCTTTGACCATGTACGAAATGGGTGTAGTCCACCGCCGCATCAGGCGCGCTGAACCGGCCGTGGTGGCGCAACTGGGCTCCTTCGGCGCGGCCACTGTTCACGAGGCCATGGGCCGCGTGGGCCTGATGCAGCCGTACATGCGGCCCATCTACCCGGGCGCGCGCGTGGCCGGCACGGCAGTCACGGTGCTGCTGCACCCGGGTGACAACTGGATGATGCATGTCGCGGCCGAGCAGATCCAACCCGGCGACGTGGTCGTGGCCGCGCTCACGGCCGAGTGCAGCGACGGCTTCTTTGGCGACCTGCTGGCCACCAGCTTCATGGCCCGCGGCGCGCGCGCGCTGGTCATCGACGCCGGTGTGCGTGACGTGAAAGAACTGCAGGCCATGGGCTTCCCGGTGTGGAGCAAAGCCATCAGCGCCAAGGGCACGATCAAGGCCACGCTGGGCTCGGTGAACATCACGGTGGTGTGTGCCGGCGCCCTGGTGCATGCCGGTGACGTGATCGTGGCCGATGACGACGGCGTGGTGGTGGTGCCGCAGGCCCTGGCGCAAAAGACGGCAGACGCCGCCGCCGCGCGCGAGGCGCTGGAGGCTGCCAAGCGCGAGAAACTGGCCGCCGGCGTACTGGGCCTGGACATGTACAACATGCGCGAGCCGCTGGCCAAGGCCGGGCTGCGTTACATCGACTAGGGATGCAGCCGACTGCCTTGCCGCTGTCTGCGGCATGAAGACCCAGGTCGCCATCATCGGCGGCGGGCCGGCGGGGCTGCTGCTGTCGGAGATGCTGCACCGCGCCGGCATCCACAGCGTGGTGCTGGAGCAGCGCAGCCGCGCGCATGTGCTGGCGCGCATTCGTGCGGGCGTGCTCGAGCAAGGCACGGTGGAAGTGCTGCGCGCCAACGGCCTGGGCGAGCGCATGGACCGCGAAGGCCACGTACACGACGGCGCGCAGATCGTCTGGGCCGGACGCGAGAGCCACACCATCGACGCCTGGAAGCAGGTCGGCAAGCGCTTCATGACCTATGGCCAGACCAGCATCCAGGAAGACCTGTTTGCCGCCGCCGACCGGCGCGGTGCGGCGCTGCTGTGCGAGGCCAGTGACGTGCAGTTGCACGATGTGGCCGGCGAGCATCCGTCTGTGAGCTTCAAGCACAACGGCGACAGCGCCAGGCTGGACTGCGACTTCATCGCCGGCTGCGACGGCTTTCACGGTGTCTCGCGCACGGCCATCCCGGCCGGTGTACTGCGCACCTTCGAGAAGGTCTACCCCTTTGGCTGGCTGGGCGTACTGTCGGCAACCAAGCCGCTGGACCATCTGATCTACGCCAACCACCCGCGCGGCTTTGCGCTGGCTTCCATGCGCAACCCGCAGCTCAGCCGCTATTACGTGCAGGTGCCGCTGAGCGACCGCGTCGAGGACTGGTCCGACGATCGTTTCTGGGCCGAGCTGAAAGCGCGTTTTCCACCCGAGATTGCGCGTGCCATCGTCACCGGAGCGGCGGTCGAAAAGTCCATCGCCCCGCTGCGCAGTTTTGTCGCCGAGCCCATGCGCCACGGGCGGCTGTTCCTGGCCGGCGACGCGGCGCACATCGTGCCGCCCACGGGTGCGAAGGGCTTGAACCTGGCGGTGTCCGACGTGTTCTACCTGTCGCGGGCGCTCAGCGCCTTCTACGGCCAGGGCAGCAGCGACTTGATCGACCGCTACAGCGACATGGCACTGCGCCGCGTCTGGAGCGCGGTACGCTTCTCGTGGTGGCTGACGACACTGCTGCACCGATCTCCCGACATGGGTGACTTCGAGCAGCGCGCACAAGAGTGCGAGCTGCACTACCTGGCCAACTCTCGCCACGCGCAGGCCAGCGTGGCAGAGCAATACGCCGGACTTCCGTTTGAGGACGCATGAACAACAACCCACCGCCCATGTTCGAGAAAACCTCCGGCTGGCTGGACTGGTACGCCCGCCCCAGCACCCCGCGCTTCAAGCTGCCGCCGGGCAGCGTGGACGCGCACTGCCATGTCTTCGGGCCGGGCAGCGAGTTCCCGTATGCGCCCGAGCGCAAGTACACGCCTTGCGATGCCTCGGCCGCCCAGCTCTTTGCGCTGCGCGACCACCTGGGCTTTGCACGCAACGTCATCGTGCAGGCCACCTGCCACGGCGCCGACAACAGTGCGCTGCTGGCCGCCTGCCGCGCCAGTGCAGGCAAGGCGCGCGGTGTGGCCACCGTCAGGCGCAGCATCACCGACAACGACTTGCAAGCCCTGCACCAGGCGGGTGTGCGTGGCGTGCGCTTCAACTTCGTCAAGCGCCTGGTGGACTTCACGCCGCGCGACGAGTTGCTGGAGATCGCCGCGCGCATCAAGCCGCTGGGCTGGCATGTGGTGATCTATTTCGAGGCGGTTGACCTGCCCGAGCTGTGGGACTTCTTCACCGCCCTGCCCACCACGGTGGTGGTGGACCACATGGGCCGGCCCGATGTGAGCCAGCCCGTTGACGGGCCCGAGTTCGCGCTCTTCATGAAGTTCATGCACGAGCACCCCAACGTGTGGAGCAAGGTCAGCTGCCCCGAACGCTTGAGCGTTTCCGGCCCGCCGGCATTGCATGGCGAACAGGCCGCCTACCGCGACGTGCTGCCCTTCGCGCGGCGCATCGTCGAAACATTCTCCGACCGCGTGCTGTGGGGCACCGACTGGCCGCACCCCAACCTGAAGGGCCACATGCCTGACGACGGTTTGCTGGTGGACTTCATCCCGCACATCGCACAGACCGCTGAACTGCAACACAAGCTGCTGGTCGCCAACCCCATGCGCCTGTACTGGCCCGAGGAAGTCTGATGGCACTGGACAAACCGTATCTCGACGTGCCCGGCACCACCGTCTTCGATGCCGAGCAGTCCCGCAAGGGCTACCACCTCAACCAGTTCTGCATGAGCCTGATGAAGGCACACAACCGGGCCCGCTTCAAGGCCGGTGAACGGGCCTACCTCGACGAATGGCCGATGAACGAAGAACAGAAGCTGGCGGTGCTGGCGCGTGACCTCAACCGCTGCATCGCGGCCGGCGGCAACATCTACTTTCTGGCCAAGATTGGCGCGACGGACGGCAAGAGCTTCCAGCAAATGGCCGGCAGCATGACGGGCATGAGCGAAGAGGCCTACCGCAACATGATGATCAACGGCGGGCGCAGCATCGAAGGCAACCGCCGCATCGGGGAGGGTGGCTGATGGCCCGCACCCATGCCCACATAAGTGCCAGCGTCTACACCAGCCACGTGCCCGCCATAGGCGCCGCACTCGACCTGGGCAAGAGCGGCGAGCCCTATTGGCTGCCGCTGTTCAAGGGCTATGAATTCAGCCAGGCCTGGCTGCGCGCCAACACGCCCGACGTGATTTTTCTCGTCTACAACGACCACGCCAACGCCTTCAGCCTGGACCTGATTCCCACCTTTGCCATCGGCACCGCGGCCGAGTACGGCATTGCCGACGAAGGCTGGGGCCCGCGGCCGGTGCCCAAGGTGATCGGCCACCCTGAACTGGCCGCGCACATTGCGCACAGCGTGATCCAGGACGACTTCGACCTCACCATCGTCAACAAGATGGATGTCGACCATGGCTTGACCGTGCCGCTGAGCCTGATGTGCGGCCAGCCTGCCGCCTGGCCTTGCCCGGTGATTCCTTTTGCGGTGAACGTGGTGCAGTACCCCGTGCCCTCGGGTCGGCGCTGCTTCAACCTGGGCCGCGCCATTCGCCGTGCCGTGGCCAGCTATGACGAGCCCTTGAACGTGCAGATCTGGGGCACCGGCGGCATGAGCCACCAGTTGCAGGGCCCGCGCGCCGGGCTCATCAACAAGGCCTTTGACAACGCCTTTCTGGACCAGCTGATCGCCGACCCCGAAGCCCAGGCCGCCGTGCCGCACATCGACTACGTGCGCGAGGCCGGCAGCGAAGGCATCGAACTCGTGATGTGGCTGAT
>JANOLY010000642.1:0-2449 GCA_031420055.1 Burkholderiales bacterium
AGCTGGTCGTGGCGCAGGTTGGCCACGATGGGCACGCGTTCGATGCGCGTCTCAGTCGCCTTCACCTCCAGCGTGGCCTCGTCCAGCGTCACGTACAGGCTGACTGCCGGGCAGTCGCGGCCGGCCACCAGCGTGTAGGCCTGCACCACGGCGTCAGGCAGCATGGTCAGCTTGCCGCCGGGCATGTAGACGGTGGACAGGCGCTCGCGCGCCACTTTGTCGATGGCCGAATCCGGCTGGATGGCCAGCGCCGGTGCGGCAATGTGGATGCCAAACACCACCGTGCCCGTGCCCAGGCCCTGCACCGACAGCGCGTCGTCGATCTCGGTCGTGGCCGAGTCGTCGATGGAAAAGGCCTGGCAAGCGGCTAGCGGCAGTTCGTCCTTGACGACCGGCGGCGCCACGCCGGACAGCGCCACGTTGACATCGTGGCCCTTGGGGAACTGCTCGAAGAGAAAGCGCCGCCAGTGGAACTGGTAGGGGCTGTCGATGGCACCGGCCCCGCGCAGCAGCTCCAGCGGCGGGCGCTGGGCGCGCCTGGCGGCTTCGACCACGGCCTTGTACTCGGGGCCGTTTTTGTCGGGCTTGAACAGGATGCGGTAGAGCTGCTCGCGCACGGGCACCGGGCAGCGGCCGGCGGCCAGCTCAGTGGCCCAGTCTTCGATCTGCGCCAGCACCAGCTTCTTGCGCTCGATGCCCAGCAGCGCGGCTTTCACCGTCTCTTCGGGCGCCTTGCGGAACTGGCCCTTGCCCAGGCGGCGAAAGTAGTGCGGTGCGTCGAACAGGCGCAACAGTGCGGCGGCCTGCTGCTCGGGCCCGGCCTTGGCGCTGAAGTACTCGCGCGCCAGGTCGGCAAAGCCGAAATCGGCCTCGGGCGCGAACTCCCAGGCCAGGTCCAGGTCGATGTCGCCAGCCAGCGCCTGGGCCTGGGCCAGCAACTCGGCCGGGCCCGGGCGCTCGAAGCGCAGCATCACGTTGCCCGCCTTCACCTTCACCCGCTTGCCGGAGTCCATCTCCACTTGCAGCGAGCTTTCGCCCTCGGACATCACGCGGCCGGCCTGGAACTTGCCGGCTTCTTCAAAGAGTGCATACATGCCGGGGATTGTCGTCGCTCGCGCTACCCGAACACGCCACCGGGCTTGCGACCGTCGTGCCGCTAACCGCGCGCTGCCAGCGTGGCCAGCAGCTTGTCGTGCACGCCACCAAAGCCGCCGTTGCTCATGCAGACGATGTGATCGCCCGGGCGCGCGGCCTGGGCCACGGCCGCGACCAGCGCTTCCACGGTGTCAGCCACCACGGCCAGCGGGCCCATGGGCGACAGCGCGTCGCGCGCGCTCCAGCCGTACGGCCCTTGCAGGCAGAAGCTCAGGTCGGCTTCTTCCAGCGCCCACGGCAGCTGGGCCTTCATGGTGCCCAGCTTCATGGTGTTGGAGCGGGGCTCGAACACGGCCAGGACGCGGCTGTGCGGCACGCCGAGCGCTTGAGGCTGCTTGTCCAGCATGCGCCGCACGCCGCCCACGGTGGCGCGCAAGGCCGTGGGGTGGTGCGCGAAGTCGTCGTAGACCTTGACGCCGCCGACCTCGCCGCGCAGTTCCATGCGCCGGCGAACGTTTTTGAAGCTGCCTAAAGCGGCGGCGGCGGCCTCGGGTGCCACGCCCACGTGTTCGGCCGCGCCGATGGCGGCCAGCGCGTTCATCTGGTTGTGTTCGCCCAGCAAGTCCCACTCCACGCGGCCCAGCTTCAGGCTGCCGCGCAGCACGTCGAAGGCCTGCGGCTCGCCACGCGCGCACAGGCCGCCGGGCTCTTCGCGCCGGGTGCCAAAGCGCTGCACCTCGCTCCAGCAGCCGCGCTGCAGCACGCGCTGCAAGGCCTCGTCGCGGGCGTTGACGATGAGCCGCCCGGTCGAAGGCACGGTGCGCACGAGGTGGTGGAACTGGGTCTCGATCAGACCGAGTTCGGGAAAGATGTCGGCGTGGTCGAGTTCGAGGTTGTTCAGGATGGCCGTGCGCGGCCGGTAGTGAACGAACTTGCTGCGCTTGTCGAACAGGGCGGTGTCGTACTCGTCGGCTTCGATGACGAAGCAGGGGCCCTGGCCGGTGCGCGCCGAGATGCCGAAGTTGAGCGGCACCCCGCCCACCAGAAAGCCCGGCGCCAGGCCGGCTTGGTCGAGGATCCACGCCAGCATCGATGTGGTGCCCGTCTTGCCATGCGTGCCGGCCACGGCCAGCACGTGGCGGCCGGCCAGCACATGCTCGGCCAGCCACTGTGGGCCGCTGGTGTAGGCAGCACCCGCGTCGAGCAGGGCTTCCATCAGCGGGTTGCCGCGCGAGACGACGTTGCCGACGACGAACATGTCGGGCGCCAAGGCCAATTGCTCGGGGCCGAAGCCTTCGATGAGGTCGATGCCGAGTGCGCGCAACTGCTCGCTCATGGGCGGGTAGACGCCTGC
>JANOLY010000643.1:0-6733 GCA_031420055.1 Burkholderiales bacterium
TTTTGTGGTGCGCAACGACAGGGTGGTTAACGGCGGGCTGTCAAAATAGACCTCTGGCCCATTTTTTGTTCCAGTTTGATGGCCGGCTTCTGTACCAACGCGCTCGTTTTCCCTGGTTTCCGCGTTTTGCAACGCGCTGGCGAACCAGCCGGTGGTGACCTCAAGCCGGGTAAGCGCCGAGCCCACGGTCACCGCCCAGGCGCCGGCGCGCCGTGCGGCCGCGGCGCCAGCCGGGGTGTCGTAGCGGCCCTCGGCCATGACGCGGCAGCCGGCGCGGGCCAGGCACGCCACCAGGGACAGATCGGGCGCGGTCGGCACCGGCCCGCCGGTGTAGCCCGACAGCGTCGTGCCGATGATCGGAAAACCCATCGCCCAAGCCGCCAGGGCATCGGCCTCGCAGGAGGCGTCAGCCATGGCGTGCGCGCCGCCGGCCCGTATGGCTTGCAGCAATTCCGCCACACTGACCGGGCGGGCGCGATGGGTCGCGTCCACGGCCACGATGTCGGCCCCCGCCGCAACCAGCGCCTGCACGTCAGCGACGAGCGGCGTGATGCGCACCGGCGAGTCGGCCAAGTCGCGCTTGACGATGCCCACGATGGGCACCGCCACCGCGGCACGCACGCAAGCCAGGCGGCGTGCGCCTTCGATGCGCAGCGCCGCGGCGCCGCCGGCCACCGCCGCTTGCGCCATGCGGGCCACCGTGGCGTCGTCGTCCAGCGGGCCGCCGTCCACCGGCTGGCACGACACCACCAGGCCGCCGCGCAGCGCAGCATGCAGTTCGGGCAGGGTCAGGCGACGGGTGGGGGGGGCGGGCGCGTGCAAGCGACGGACTCCAAGGCGGCGCTGGTTCAGCGCGTGGCGGGCTCATCGGCCGCGGCGGCGCGACCGACGTTGACCTCGAAGCGGTAGCGGTCGGCGCGGTACAGGCTCTTGCCGAACTCCACCGGCTCGCCCTCGGTCGAAAACACCTGCCGCTCGACCAACAGCGCCGGGCTGAAGGGCGCCACGTCGAGCAGCGCGGCTTCGTCTTCGGTGACCACCGTGGCCTGAATCTCCTGTGCCGCGTTGCGCACCTGGATGCCGTGGTCGCGCGCCAGCACTTCGTACAGCGACTGCGTGGCCAGGCAGGCCGGGTCGAAGCCGGGCAGCCGCTCGGCGCTGAGGTAGGCGTGCTCCAGCGCCATCGGCTCGCCGCTGGCCAGGCGCAGGCGGCGGACCTCGAACACCGCGCTGCCCGGCACCACCTTGAGCTTGGTGGCCACCTTGGCGTCAGCACGCAGCGTGCGCGTGGACAGCAGCGCGCTGGAGGCCACCAGCCCGCGCTCGCGCATGTCTTCGGTGAACGAGCGCAGCAGCAGCGGCTTGACCCAGCTCGGCCCGGCCACAAAGGTGCCCGCGCCCTGGCGGCGCTGCAGCACACCGTCGGCCTGCAGCTCTTGCAAGGCGCGGCGCAGCGTTTCGCGGGCCACACCCAAGCGCTCAGCCAGCTCGCGCTCGGGCGGCAAGCGCATGCCGTCGCCGGTTTGCTGCAGGATGGCCTGCAAGCCGCGCTTGAGCTGCTCGCGCTTTTGCGCTCGGTCCAGGGGCTGGGGTGGGGCGATAGGTCGGGTCACAACCCAAAATATAGACCATTTGGACAACTTTGTCGTCCAGACTGGTATATTTCCTTGCACCCCGAACCCCGAGCCATGCCCTTTCGCCTGCTGCTGCTGCTGACCCTGTGCGCACTGCTGCAGGCGGGCCCGGCTGCGGCCAACCCGCAGGGCGCGCCGCGCACGCTGGTGTTGTGGACCATGCAGCTCGCACCCTTTCACAACGACTATGTGAACGGCCTCATCACCCGCTTCGAGGCCGCGCACCCGGGCGTGCGCGTGAAGTGGGTGGACGTGCCCTGGGCCGAGATGGAGCGCAAGGTGCTGGCCAGCATTGCCGCCGGCACGGCGCCCGATGTCGTCAACCTGAACCCGCAGTTCTCAAGCCGATTGGCCGAGCTGGGCGCACTGGCCGACCCGCGGGCGCACTTGACTGCCGACGAGGTCAACGCCTTCTTGCCCCCGGCCTGGGCCGCCAACCAGCTGGGTGGCGTGCCATTCGCCCTGCCCTGGTACCTGAGCACCACCGTGCTGCTGTACCGGCGCGACCTGCTGGCGCAAGCCGGCGTGGCGCCACCGCGCAGTTATGCCGATCTGCGCACCGCGGCGCAGGCCCTGCGTGAACGCACGGGCATCTACGCCTGGTTTGCGGCCATGGACGGCGCCGCGCCGCTGGAGGCCATGGTGTCCATGAACGGCCCGCTGCTCACGCCCGACGGTTGCCGCCCCGCCTTCGACAACGCCGCCGGCGCGGCCGTGTTCGAGTTCTACCGCGAGCTCTACCAGCGCAAGTGGATTCCGCAAAGTGTGCTGACCGAGGGCCACCGCAGCGGGGTGTCGCAGTTTTTGTCGGGCCAGGTGGCCATGGTGTCCACCGGCATGCAGTTCATAGGCCACGTGAAAAGAGCAACCCGCAGCTGTACGCGCAGATCGGCGTGGCGCCGCAGATCGACGGCCCGCGGGCCAAACCCAACATCGCGGCCATGAACCTGGCCGTGCCCAGTGCCTCGCGCGAACCGGCGCTGGCCATGCGGTTGGCGGTGTTCATCACGAACGCACAGAACCAGCTCGAACTGGCGCGGCGCGTGCCGGTGCTGCCGTCCACGCGCGCCAGTTACGACGACGCGCTGTTCACCACGCCCAGCGGCGACACGCTGCTTGACGAAGCGCGCGCCTTGTCGGTGCAGCAGGTGAAGAACGGCATGGTGCAGGTGCCCCCGCTGCGGCACTACCACAAGCTGCGCATCAGCTTCGTTAGGCAGATGCAGGCCGCCATGTGGGGCCGGGTGACCCCGGCGCAGGCGGTGCACGAGATCACGCGCACGTGGGTGCCCTTGCTGGGCTGCGCGCCATGATCAGCGGCCAGCGCACGTGGGTGCCGGTGTTGTTCCTGGTGCCGGGCTGCGCGCTCATCACGCTGGTGGTGATCTACCCCGCACTCAAGGCGCTGGCCCTGAGCTTCACCGACTTCAACATGATCACGCCGGCCCGCCCCGTGGGCTGGGCCAACTACGTGCGGCTGTGGGCCGACCCCTTCTTCTGGTCGGCGCTGAAGAACACGCTCACCTACCTGGCCGTGGTGGTGCCGGTGCTGGTGGTGCTGCCCATCTTCATCGCGCTGCTGGTCAACCGCGCGCTGCCGGGGCTGGCCTTTTTTCGTGCGGCCATCTACCTGCCCGTCATCACCTCGCTGGTGGTCAGCGGCCTGGTGTGGAAGTGGGTTTATGAAGAGAAGGGCCTGCTCAACCACTTCTTGCTGGCCACGGGCATCACCGACACCCCCGTGGCCTTTCTCACCGACCCCGGCAACGCGCTGTTCAGCGTGATGGCCGTCACCGCCTGGAGCGGGCTGGGCTACTACATGGTGATCTACCTGGCCGGGCTGCAGGCCATACCGCGCCAACTGTACGAGGTGGCCGAGGTCGAAGGCGTGAGCCGCTGGCAGCAGACGCTGCACATCACCATCCCGCTGCTCAAGCCGCAGATCGCACTCGTCGCGGTGATGTCCAGCATCGGCGCCATGAAGGTGTTTGAAGAGGTCTATGTGATGACCCAGGGCGGCCCGCTGGACCGCACCAAGACGCTGGTGTTCTACCTGTACGAGTCGGCCTTTGTCGACTTCGAGATGGGCTACGCCGCGGCCATCGGCGTGGTGCTGTTTGGCATCACGCTGGTGCTTTCGCTCATCAACCTGCGGCTGTTGCGAAGCCCGTGATGGCCAGCCAGCGCACCCCACAACGCATCGAAATGGCGCTGCGCTACGCCGCCTTGTTGCTGCTGGTGGGGCTGACGGTCGGGCCGTTTTTGTGGCTGCTGTCCACATCGCTCAAAGGTGCGGGCGAAAACATCTACAGCTTCCCGCCCAGCCTGCTGCCGCGCGAGCCGACGCTTGCCAACTACGTCAAGGTCTTCGAGAGCCAGCCCTTCTTCACCTACTTGCTCAACAGCAGTCTCGTGGCCGCTTTGTCGGTGGCCAGCAACTTGGCTCTGGCCTCGCTGGCGGCCTACCCGCTGGCGCGCATGGACTTCCGCGGCCGCGGCCTCGTGTTCGGCACACTGCTGGCCACCATGATGGTGCCCTTTCAGCTGCTGATGATTCCGGTGTACGAGCTGGCGCTTGCGCTGGGCCTGCACAACAGCACCGCCGGCCTGGTGCTGCCGCACGCCTGCACGGCATTCGGCATCTTCTTCATGCGCCAGGCGTTTTTGTCGATACCGCGGGCACTGGAAGAAGTGGCGCTGATCGAAGGTGTGAGCCGGCTGCGCATCGGGTGGTTTGTGATGCTGCCGCTGGTGCGGCCCTCGCTCGCCACGCTGGCGGTGTTCAGCCTCATCGCCGTGTGGGGCGACTTCTTGTGGCCGCTCATCTTCACCGACGACCCGGCCCACTTCACCCTGCCGCTGGGCGTGAACCGCCTGGCCAGCACGTTTTCAATGGACTGGCGCCTGGTCGCCGCGGGCGCGGTGTTTTCCATCCTGCCCATCCTGGCGGTGTTCAGCTTCAGCCAGCGCTTTTTCATAGAAGGCGCGATGAAAGGGGCGGTGAAGGGATGACGCGCCAGCTTGTCGATGTGGTGGTGCACACCCACTGGGACCGCGAGTGGTACCTGCCGCGCCAAACCACGCTGGCGCGTTTGCAAGCGGTGATGGGCGAGGTGCTGGACCAGCTGGACACGGGCGCCCTACCCAGCTTTTTGTTCGACGGCCAAACCGTGGCCCTGCGCGACCTGCTGGCCGTGGCGCCGCCTGCCATGTGCGCACGCATGCAGCACCACGCGCGCGCCGGGCGGCTGGTTCTGGGGCCTTGGTACGTGTCGGCCGACGAGTTTTTGGTCAGCGGCGAATCGCTGTTGCGCAACCTGGAGTTCGGCCACGCCGACGCCGCCTTGTACGCGCCGGCGCAGCGTGTGGGCTACCTGCCCGACACCTTTGGCCACATCGCGCAAATGCCGCAGCTGCTGGCGCAGTTCGGCATTACCACTGCCGTGTTGTGGCGTGGCGCCGATGCCGAGCACGACCGCTTCGACTGGCACGCACCCAACGGCAGCGTGGCCCGCACGGTGTTCCTGACCGAGGGCTATTACCTGAACCCGCTGCACGGCCCTGACTGGGCCACCGCGCTGCCGGCGCTGCTGCAGCGCATCGCAGCGCGCCGCGCCCCCGGCCCCGCTGCACCGCTGCTGCTGCCGCACGGCGGCGACCACCTGGCGCCCAGCGCAGCGCTGGCTGCGCGGCTGGGGCAGTTCAACGTGTCGCAAGACGATTTCGAACTGCGGCTGTGCACACTCGCCCAGCATGTCGATGCCGCCCTGGCCGCACCCGGCCCGCGTCAGGCCCTGCACGGCGAGCTGCGCCACAACACGCAGGCCTTTGTGCTGCCCGATGTGCTGTCCACCCGCCGCTACCTGAAGCTGGCGCACCAAGCGGCCGAGGACCGCCTGCTGGGCGAGCTGGAGCCGCTGTTGGCGCAACTGCCCTGCACGGCGGGCCCGGCAGCGCTGCACGGCGCCTGGCGGCTGCTGATCGAGCAGCAGGCCCACGACTCGATCTGCGGCGGCAGCGTTGACGAAGTGCATGCCGAATTGGCGCAGCGCTTCGTGCAACTGGGCCAGCAGCTCGACGCCCTGCGCCACCAGGCCTTGCTGGCCGGCGGCCTGGTATCGCAGCACCGCCACGGCAACACGCCCGGCGCGCCCGAGGCCTTTGCAGACGACAGCACTTGCACCCTGTTCAACCCCCTGCCCCAGGCACGCAGCGGCTGGTGGGTGGTGACGGTGTTCCTGCACGGCGTTGTGCATGCCGCGCTGCAAGTGCAGACCGCCGATGGGCTGGCGCTGGCACACCAGGTGCTGGGCGTGGAAGAGGCTGCCGAGCTGGTGTCACCACTGGACGACTTCCCCGAGCGCCTGCCCGGCCACCGCTACGAACTGGCAGTGCAGGCCGCCCTGCCCGGGCTGGGCGCGCTGGCCTTGCACGTTACGGGCGACGATTCCGCGGCCGCGCACGGTGACGTGATGACGGGTTTTCCAACGGCGGCGTCGGGCGACGACACCGCGGCCGCGCGCGGCGACAGCTGGGCTGCCTGCAGCGAGTTAAGCAACGCCGCCTGGCAGGTGGCGCTGGCCGACGACGGCACGCTGCAACTCACCGACCGGCGCAGCGGCCGCGTCATGGCCGATGCCTTGGGTTTGCTCAGCGAGCTGGACGCTGGCGACAGCTACAACTTCAGCCCCCCGCCCCAGCCGCAGGCCACGTCGGCACGCCGCTGGTGGTTGAGCAGCGCGCGGCGCAGCGCCGCGGTGCAAGAGATGCACCTGCAGATCAGCCTGCACCTGCCCGCGGGGCTGGACGCCGCCCGCCAAGGCCGCAGCCGCAACAGCGTGCGCTGCGACGGCACTTTGCGCCTGCGCCTGCTGGGCGACGAGCCCGCCCTGCACGCGCGGCTGGTCTGGCACAACGTGGCGCGCGACCAGCGCACCCGGCTGCTGCTGCCCTGGCTGGACGACGCGGCCAACAGCACCTGGAGCGACACCGCCTTCGCCTTCACCGAGCGGCCCGTGCAACTGGCGCAGGTGCACCCGAGCCCTCGCGCCGCGAGATGCCTGTGGTCGTGCAGCCCAGCCTGAGCACCGTCATCGCCG
>JANOLY010000644.1:0-3535 GCA_031420055.1 Burkholderiales bacterium
GGCGCCCACCCACTCAGGCTCGCAGGTAGTGCTCTGCCCGGCCAGCTCGTCGTGCAGCCAGTGGTCGCGCGCAGCGTTCCAGGCGATGGCGCCGCCGGTGCGCTTGTAGACGATGACGTTGGCCACGCTGTCGCAACCGCCGAGTGCAAGCGCGTCGTCGACGATGCTCTTCAGCGGCAGGCTCTTGCCGCCGCGGGCCTGCTCGTCGGCCGTGATGACCATCACGGCGCCGGTGTCCTCGATGCGGTCGCGCAGGCTTTGTGCGCTGAAGCCGCCGAACACCACCGAGTGTGGCGCGCCGATGCGCGCACAGGCCTGCATGGCGGCGACACCTTCGACGCTCATGCTCATGTAAATGACGACACGGTCGCCCTTCTTGACGCCGCGTGCGCGCAAGGCGTTGGCGAACTTGCACACCAGGGCCAGCAACTCGCTATAGGTGACGCGGGTGACGGCACCGTCGTCGGCCTCGAAGATCAGCGCCGTCTTGTTGCCCAGCCCGCGCTCGACCTGGCGGTCCAGGCAGTTGTAGGACGCATTGAGCGTGCCGTCGGCGAACCACTTGAAAAACGGCGCTTCGCTGCTGTCCAGCAGCTGGTTGAAGGGTGTCTTCCAACTGATGAACTCACGCGCCAGGCGGGCCCAGTAGCCCTCAAAGTCACGCTCGGCTTCGTCCACCAGCGCCTGGTAGGCCGGCATGCCGGACACGCGCGCGGCGGCCACCAGGGCGGCGGGGGGCTGGTAGCTGTTCAGCACGGTGGCTTGATCGTTAGACATGCTTGTCTCCTGGTGTGTGTAGATGCTCGATCGGCAGGCGCGAAGCTAAGGCAAGGCTCTGACAAACCCCTTACACCGCGTGCGGGCGTCGGGCGCGGCGTCGCGGCGGGCGCCAGGGCTTGTCACTGGGGCGCGATGTTGAGCCAACTACAATTTCCCGCAATGGGGCTCCCCCTGATGCACCGGAAGTCGATATGGCCCTGAACGCCCCAAGAGAAATTGAAGCCAAGCGCCTGGGCACGCTGGCCAGCCTGATCTTCGCCACCCGCTGGTTGCAACTGCCACTGTACCTGGGCTTGATCGTCGCGCAGTGCGTGTACGTCTTTCACTTCTGGGTCGAGTTGGTGCACCTGGTGGAGGCCGTGTTCGGCAACAAGGCGGCCCTGGCCCAACTGGTCAGCGGCATCGGCTACAAGAGCGACTTCGCGGTCACCAGCCTGAACGAGACCATCATCATGCTGGTGGTGCTGGCACTGATCGACGTGGTGATGATCAGCAACCTGCTCATCATGGTCATCATCGGTGGCTACGAGACCTTCGTGTCGCGCCTGAACCTGGACGACCACCCCGACCAGCCCGAGTGGTTGAGCCACGTCAACGCCAGCGTGCTCAAAGTCAAGCTGGCCACGGCCATCATCGGCATCAGCTCGATCCACCTGCTCAAGACCTTCATCAACGCCGCCAACTACACCGACAAGGTGCTGATGTGGCAAACCTTGATCCACATCGCCTTCCTGTTCTCGGCCCTGGCCATTGCCTATGCCGACCGGCTGATGTCGCACACGGCCAAACAAGATCACTAGGCCAGCGCGCGCACATGCAAACGCACAAACTGTTTGCCCCAGGCGTGCGCTGGCTGACACTCGCAGCACTGTGCGTAGCTGGCCCGGCTGCGGCGGCCGACATCGACGGTGCCGCCCTTTCAGCGTGGTGGGGGCTGCCCTTTGCGGGCATGCTGCTGTCGATTGCCGTCATGCCCCTGGCGCTGCCAAAGCTGTGGCACCACCACTTCGGCAAGGTCGCCGCGGGCTGGGCGTTGCTCTTTCTGGTGCCCTTCACGCTGACGGCAGGCCCGGGTGCTGCGGGCAGCGTGGTGGTGCACACGCTGATGGCCGAATACATCCCGTTCATCGTGCTGCTGTGCGTGCTGTACACCGTGGCAGGGGGCATCTACATCCGCGGCAACCTGCACGGCAGCCCGGGGCTGAACACCGCTCTCATGGCGCTGGGCGCCGTGCTGGCCAGTTTCATGGGCACCACGGGGGCGTCCATGCTGCTGATCAGCCCACTGATCCGCGCCAACGACAACCGCAAGAGCGCGGCCCACGTCATCATCTTTTTCATCTTCATCGTCAGCAACGCCGGCGGCTCGTTGACGCCACTGGGCGACCCGCCGCTGTTCCTGGGCTTTTTGAAGGGCGTGGACTTCTTCTGGACGTTGAAGCACATCTTGCCCGAGACGCTGTTCCTGGTGGGCAGCCTGCTGCTGGTGTTCTACGCCATCGACACCTGGTACTACCGACGCGAGGGCGTGAGTGCGCGCGACCCCTCGCCCGACGACAAGGCCCCGGGCATCGAGGGGCGCATCAACTTCGTGCTGCTGCTCGCGGTGGTGGGTCTGGTGCTGATGAGCGGCACCTGGAAGCCGGGCATCGTGTTCGACATGGCCGGCACGCCGGTCGGGCTGCCCCAGCTGCTGCGCGACGCGCTGTTGTTGGTGATTTTGGGCCTGTCGTTGTGGCTCACGCCGCGAGCGCTGCGGCAGGCCAACCAGTTCTCGTGGGCGCCGATGCAGGAAGTGGCCAAACTGTTCATCGGCATCTTCCTGACCATGGTGCCGGTGCTGGCCATACTCAAGTCCGGCGAGGCGGGCGCCTTTGCTGCCGTGGCGCGCGCCGTGACCGGGCCCGACGGCCAGCCGTTGCCCTGGGCCTACTTCTGGTTCAGCGGCACGCTCAGCACGTTTTTGGACAACGCGCCCACCTACCTCGTCTTCTTCAACCTGGCCGGCGGCGATCCCGCTTTGTTGATGACCACCCTGGCCCCCACGCTGGCGGCCATTTCGGCCGGTTCCGTGTTCATGGGCGCCAACAGCTACATCGGCAACGCGCCCAACTTCATGGTCAAGGCGATCGCCGAAGACCGCGGCATCAAGATGCCCAGTTTTTTCGGCTACATGCTTTGGAGCAGCGCCGTTCTGCTGCCCCTGTTTCTTGTCATGACCTTCATCTGGTTCCGCTGACCCACGGCACACCCCATGACCACCACCACCGCCCAAACCACCCCCATCCGCCACGACGACCTCGTCGAAACCGTGGCCGCAGCGCTGCAGTACATCAGCTACTACCACCCGGCCGACTACATCAGCCACCTGGCGCGCGCCTACGAGCGTGAACAGGGCGCTGCGGCCAAGGACGCCATTGCGCAGATCCTGACCAACAGCCGCATGTGCGCCGAAGGCCACCGCCCCATCTGCCAAGACACCGGCATCGTCAACGTGTTCCTGAAGATCGGCATGGACGTGCGCTTCGAAGGCTTCCCCGGCAGCGTGGAAGACGCCGTCAATGCCGGCGTGCGCCTGGCCTACCTGAACCCGGACAACAAGCTGCGCGGCTCGATCCTGGCCGACCCCATCTTCGAGCGCAAGAACACGCTGGACAACACGCCGGCCGTCATCCACATGACCCTGGTGCCGGGCAATACGCTGGACATCACCGTCGCGGCCAAGGGCGGTGGCAGCGAAAACAAGAGCAAGCTG
>JANOLY010000645.1:0-5965 GCA_031420055.1 Burkholderiales bacterium
AGCCCAGCAGGGCAAAGCGCTGCAGGTTGTCAGGCCACTCCTCGCCACGGCTGTTCTGGTAGGGGCTGCCGGCGCGGCGGTACAGGTGCGGCGCGTCCACCACGTACACCGGCAGCTGGCTGCCCGGCATGCGGGCCAGCAGCAGCCGGGCGCGCAAGGCGCCAAAGCCAGCACCGATGTTGATGACGGTGCGCGCGCTGTGCACCGCTTCCAGTACCGCGGGCAGCCCGGGCAGCAGCAAGCGCACGTCGGCGCCCAGGTCGGCCTGGGCCACCGGCAGGGCGGCCAGCACGTCGGCCAGGCCGCCGGTTTTGACCAGTGGAAACACCTCCGCCGCCGCGTGCAGCACTCTCATGCAAGAACCTTATCTTGTTGTTCAGCCAACGCCGCTACTGGATGCGGCGCAGCATGTCGCGCGTCACCAGGGTGATGCCCGATTCTGTGCGCTCGAAGCGTGCGGCATCGGCCTGGGCATCCTCGCCGATGACCATGCCGTCGGGGATGCTGCAGTCGCGGTCGATCACCGAGCGCGTGATGCGCGCATGGCGGCCCACCTGCACGCTTGGCAGCAGCACGCTCCAGCTGACCTTGGCGTAGGAGTGCACGCGCACCGATGAAAACAGCACCGAGCGCTGCACCGAGCCCGACACGATGCAGCCCCCCGAGACCATGGACTCGATGGCCTCGCCGCGGCGGTCGTCGTGGTTGTGCACAAACTTGGCCGGCGGCAGTTGCGGCTGGTAGGTCCAGATGGGCCAGTTGGTGTCGTACAGGTTGAGCAGCGGATCGGTCGCGGTGAGGTCGATGTTGGCGTCCCAGTACGCGTCGATGGTGCCCACGTCACGCCAGTACGGCGCATGGCCGAGCTTGCCGCCCACCGAGCTCAGCTCGAAGGGGTGGGCCGACGCGTGGCCGGCCTTCACCACGTGTGGAATGACGTCCTTGCCGAAGTCGTGGCTGGAGTTGGGGTCAGCCATGTCGCGTTCAAGCTCACGGTACAGGTAATGGGCGTTGAAGATGTAGATGCCCATGCTGGCCAGGCAACGGTCGGGCTTGCCGGGCAGCGTGGGCGGCTCGGGCGGCTTTTCAACGAAGTCGATGATGCGGCGCTGCTCGTCGATGGTCATCACGCCAAAGGCCCGGGCCTCGTCGCGGGAGACCTCGATGCAGCCCACCGTGCATTCACGCCCCAGCGCCACGTGGTCGGCCAGCATCAGCGCGTAGTTCATCTTGTAGACATGGTCGCCAGCCAGCACCACGATGTAGTCGGCCCGGTACGCGGCCAGGATGTCCTGGTTCTGGTAGACGGCGTCGGCCGTGCCGCGGTACCACGATTCTTCGTCAATGCGCTGCTGCGCGGGCAGCAGGTCGACGAACTCGTTCATCTCGCTCTTCAGGAAGGCCCATCCGCGCTGCAGGTGGCGCAGCAGGCTGTGGCTCTTGTACTGTGTGATTACACCAATGCGGCGGATGCCCGAGTTCATGCAGTTGGACAGCGCGAAGTCGACGATGCGGAACTTGCCGCCGAAGTACACCGCCGGCTTGGCACGCGAGTCGGTCAGGTTCTTCAGCCGGCTACCGCGGCCACCGGCCAGCACCAGCGCCACGGAACGCCTCGGCAGGTCCAGGCCCTGGGCGACGTCGATCGGGGTCATGGGCATCTCCTGGTTGGTCCGTTGGCGCGAACATGCAGCAAAGTTACAGCACGGCAGCGCTTCGCGTCATGCGATCGACGCGATCTTGCCTTCAATGAAAAGTTAAAGTTCAACTTCAAGTGCATGCGTTAACTGTCTGACAAAAAACAAACGAGCCCGATGTGAGTTTGGGTCGCATGTCGGTTGCTGGCAACCCGGGCGCAGCTCAAGTTCTGTCGCCCGAGTGTCGATGTAGTCAAACTACGTACCCTCGGCGCAGCCGACGTTGACGCTGGACAGGCCGTTCAGTGACACTGCGGCTACGGCAATCGGCGCACGCCAAGCGTGCAATCCGTGGCCGATCAACCCTTGTCAGTTCCGCATACACCATGAATCCAGCCCTCAGCGCGTCACGCCCTCCCGACATCGGCCACCACTTGGTCGCCACCGTCGGCGCTGCGCCCGGCGTTGCCACGACAACCGAGATCATGCACGCCGTGGCGCAGATCGCACGGGAGCAGTTGTCCCAACGCTGGGTGGCCGGCGACAGCGCCGACCGTGCCCGCAAGGCGCGCCGGGTGTACTACCTGTCGATGGAGTTCCTGATCGGCCGCAGCCTGTCCAACGCGCTGGGCGCGCTGGAACTCACCGCCGACATGGCGCAGGCCGCGCGCGACCACGCCACCACACTGGAGGACCTGACCGCCACCGAGGCCGACGCGGCCCTGGGCAACGGCGGCCTGGGCCGGCTGGCAGCGTGTTTCCTGGACGCCATGGCCACGCTGGAGCTGCCGTCCTTCGGCTACGGCATCCGCTATGAATTTGGCATGTTCGCGCAAAGCATCCAGGGTG
The DNA here is from genome assembly GCA_031420055.1 of Burkholderiales bacterium. Taxonomy (GTDB): domain Bacteria; phylum Pseudomonadota; class Gammaproteobacteria; order Burkholderiales; family Burkholderiaceae_C; genus Rubrivivax. The sequence continues at coordinate 2,487 of JANOLY010000645.1, forward strand.
GCCGCCAGATGGAGCGCCCCGACCCCTGGCTGGTGGACGGCACGCCATGGGAATTCCCGCGCGCCGCCGTCGCCTACCCGGTGCGGTTTGGTGGCTGGGTCGAACAGCCCTCGCTGCCCGGCCAGCCGCCCGTTTGGCGCGCGGCCGACGAGGTCAGCGCCAAGGCTTACGACATGGTGATCCCCGGCCACGGCACGCCGCGCGTGAGCACGCTGCGCTTGTGGAAGGCCGTCGCACCGTCGCAGATCGACCTGACGGCCTTCAACAGCGGTGACTACGCCCGCGCGGCGGAGTTCAAGACTCAGTTCGAGAACATCTCGTGGGTGCTCTACCCCAACGACAGCACGCCCGCGGGGCGCGAACTGCGACTGCGCCAGGAGTACTTCTTTACCAGCGCTTCGATTCAAGACATCCTGGCCCGCCACCTGGCCGAGCACGGCACCTTGGCCAACCTGGCCGACAAGGTGGCCATCCATCTCAACGACACGCACCCGGCCATTGGCGTGGCCGAGTTGATGCGTTTGCTGGTCGACGAACACGCCCTGCCCTGGGCCGCGGCCTGGACCACCACGCAGCAGGTCTTCAGCTACACCAACCACACGCTGATGCCCGAGGCGCTGGAGACCTGGCCGGTGGCGCTGATGCAGCATGTGCTGCCACGGCACATGGAGATCATCTACCGCATCAACCTCGAATTCCTGACCGCCGCCGCGGCCGTGCGGCCCGGCGACGACGGCTTCCTGCGCCGGCTGTCACTCATCGACGAGGGTGGCGAGAAGCGTGTGCGCATGGCGCACCTGTCCATCGTGGGCAGCCACAAGGTCAACGGCGTGTCGGCGCTGCACTCCGAACTGCTGGTGCAGACCATCTTTGCCGACTTCGCGGTGCTGTGGCCCGACCGCTTCATCAACCTCACCAACGGCATCACGCCGCGACGTTGGCTGGCGCAGGCCAACCCGGGGCTGGCGGCGCTGCTCGACACCACCCTGGGCAAGGCCTGGCGGCTCGACCTCGACCAGCTCAGGCGCCTGGCGCCGCTGGCCGACGACGCGCCGTTCCGGCAAGCCTTCTTGGCCGTCAAGCACGCCAACAAGGTGCGGCTGGCCGCACTCATCCACGCCAGCACCGGCCTGGTCGTCAACCCGGCCAGCCTGTTCGACGTGCAGGTCAAGCGCATCCACGAATACAAGCGCCAGCTGCTCAACCTGCTGCAAGTGGTGGCACGCTGGCAGGCCATCGTGGCCAACCCCACCGCCGACTGGGTGCCGCGCACGGTGATCTTTGCCGGCAAGGCCGCGTCGAGCTACCACTCGGCCAAAAGCATCATCCGGCTGATCCACGATGTCGGCCACGTCGTCAACCAAGACCTGCGCGTGGCCGGCCGCCTGAAGGTGGTGTTCATCCCCAACTACGGTGTGTCGGTGGCCGAGACCATCATGCCCGGGGCCGACCTGTCGGAGCAGATCTCCACCGCCGGCACCGAAGCCAGCGGCACCGGCAATATGAAGCTGGCGCTGAACGGCGCGCTCACCATCGGCACCGACGACGGCGCCAACATCGAAATTCGCCAGAACGTGGGCGACGACAACATCTTCATCTTCGGCCTGTCCACAGCCCAGGTGGCCGCCCAGCGTGCAGCCGGCTACCAGCCGATGCAAATCTACGAAAGCAACCCCGCGCTCAAGGCCGTGCTCGACGCGGTGGGCGGCGGCGCGTTTTCGCCCGACGAACCCGGCCGCTACCGCGGGCTGGTCGACTCGCTGCTGTGGGGCGGCGACCACTACCTGCTGCTGGCTGACTTCGACAGCTACCTGGCCGCGCAAGCCCGCGTCGATGCGCTGTACCGCCAGCCGCAGGCCTGGGCGGCCAAGGCCATTGCCAATGTCGCCGGCATGGGGCCGTTCTCGGCCGACCGCACCATTGCGCAGTACGCGCGCCAGGTCTGGGGCATAACACCCAAGGCTTGATGCCCGATGCATTGAGCGCATGCCTTGCGCGCACGGCGGTCGCGATAATCCGCCCACGATGCTCAACCCCCAGGAAGTCGAACAACTCCGTGCCGGCCAGCTTGCCGACCCGTTCGCGGTGCTGGGCCCGCATGTCGATGCACTGGGCGACACCTGGGTGCGCGCCTTCCTGCCCGGTGCGCGTGCCGTACAAGTGCATCACGGCGACCAACACACGCCCATGCTGATGCGCCATGCCGACGGTGTCTTCGAGGCCCAGGTGCCCGCCGGCATCTACCAGTTGGGCGTGACCTGGCACGGCGGTCTGTCCGTGGTGCTGGAAGACCCCTACCGCTTCGGCCCGGTGCTGGGCGACATGGACGCCTGGTTGCTGGCCGAAGGCTCGCATCTGCGGCCCTACGAAATCCTGGGCGCCACGCCGCGGCAGATGCAGGGCGTGGCCGGCACCTCGTTTGCGGTGTGGGCGCCCAACGCGTCGCGTGTCAGCGTGGTGGGCGAGTTCAACCTGTGGGACGGCCGCCGCCACCCCATGCGGCTGCGCCGCGAATGCGGGGTGTGGGAAATCTTTCTGCCCGGGGTGCTGGCGGGTGCGGCCTACAAGTTCGAGCTGCTCGACGCACAGGGCAACTTGTTACCGCAAAAAGCCGACCCGTTTGCGCGTCAATCTGAACTGCGCCCGGCCACCGCCAGTGTGGTGGCCGCCATGCCGCCGGTGGCCCCGCCCTCGCCCCAGCGCGCGGCCGCCAACGGCCTGGCCGCGCCCATGAGCATCTACGAGGTGCACCTGGGCAGCTGGCGGCGCAAGCCCGAGGAAGGCAACCGCTGGCTGAGCTGGGACGAACTCGCCGACGAGCTGGTGCCCTACGCGCAAGACATGGGCTTCACGCACCTGGAGCTGATGCCCGTCAGCGAACACCCCTTCGACGGCTCGTGGGGCTACCAGGCGCTGGGCTTGTATTCGCCGACCTCACGCTTTGGCGACGCCGCGGGCTTTCGCCGCCTGGTGGACCGCGCCCATGCGGCCGGGCTGGGCGTGCTGCTGGACTGGGTGCCGGCGCACTTTCCGTCAGACGCGCACGGCCTGGCGCAGTTCGACGGCAGCCATCTCTACGAATACGCCGACCGCCGCGAAGGTTTCCATAACGACTGGAATACGCTCATCTACAACTTCGGCCGAACGGAGGTGCGCAACTTCCTGGTCGGCAGCGCCTTGTACTGGCTCGAGCGCTTCGACATCGACGGCCTGCGTGTCGACGCCGTGGCCAGCATGCTCTACCGCGACTACAGCCGCGAGCCGGGCCAGTGGATCCCCAACGTGCACGGCGGGCGCGAAAACCTCGAAGCTATTCGCCTGCTCAAACGCACCAACGAGGTCATAGGCGCTGAGCGGCCCCAGGGCGTGACGCTGGCCGAAGAGTCCACCGCCTTCCCTGCCGTCAGCCGCCCCACCTACGCCGGCGGCCTGGGCTTTCACTACAAGTGGAACATGGGCTGGATGCACGACACGCTGAA
>JANOLY010000646.1:0-4785 GCA_031420055.1 Burkholderiales bacterium
CTACCGCAATGAAGGCGCGTTCCATGAGAAGGTCAGCAACACGGTCGTTAGCGACATCGTCGCCGCCATCCATCCGCGCTTCGTGCGCCTGCACGCTGACTGGTTTGTGCGCGGCGGCATCCGCACTTTCGTCACCGTCGAACACAGCAAGAAGGGCTGGAAGACGGGACCCGCCGTGGTGCTGCCAGGCTCGTCGGCGTGACTCAGCCAAGCCGTCCTGCGTACCAGAAGTTCACGGAAACCTGGGGGTCAGGTCTTGATTTTTGCTAGCAGCGACAAGTGCACCACCGTCCGGATGAGGCCGAAGCGTGGGCGGGTGCGGCAAGGAAGGCCTGAGGTGAGTCAGCCCGCCCCACCCCGCAGCATGGCCACCACCTGCGACACCGTACGCACGCGCGACATGCGCGGAAAGATGCGCGTCATGAACTGCGTGTGGTTGTCACCTTCGGGCGAGCTGCAGGCGTCGCTGGCGATGACGAGCTGGTAGTCGAGGTCGCGCGCCGCAAAGGCGGTGGCGGCGACGCCGACATCGGTGCTGCCGCCGCACAGCACCACGGTGTCGATGCGCCGGGTGCGCAGCGCGAGATCGAGGTAGGTGCCATGAAAGGCGCTCCAGCGGTGTTTTGGGATGAGGTAGTCCTCAGGCCGGGGCTGCAGTTCGTCGATGATGCGCGTCTGCGCCGTGCCCCCCGTGAGCAGCGGCTTGTGCAACGCGGCCTGGCCCGGGGCGATGGGGCGCAGCCGGTTGTCGGTGTCGCGCAGGACCACGGCACTGGTGGCCCGGTCGGCACGGTGGTCGGCATGGGCATAGGCCACCATGCAACCCGCTTCGCGCATCACCTCGAGCAGTGTCTTGGCCTGGGCGATGACGGCTTCGTAGCGGGCGCGGGTCGGGGCGTCCTTGTTGACGTGTCCGTGCAGCAGGTCGAAGACCAGCAGGGCGGTGCGGGCGGGGTCCAGGCTGTCGAGGGCGACGGCGTCCTTGGCGTCCACGCTGTCCGCAGCCTGGTCAGGCCCGCTCACCGGCCTGCCCCGAGCACGATCTCGGCGTAGAGCTTCTTCCATTTCGCGTCTTCGTCCAGCACCACGGCCGGGTCGACGAAGACCAGTGGCAGTTCGTGCGCGCGGTTCGGCAGCCGTTTGTTGGCGGGCACGTAACCCCCCTGCGCCAGCACCGCCTGGCCTTCGGGGCCAAGAAGGAAGTCGGCGAACAGGACGGCCGCATGCGGATGCGCCGTGCTGCGCGTGAGGGCCACGCCGTTGGCCCGCCCCACGGCCGGGGGCAGTGCGAACCACTCCACCGGCGCACCCTTGGCCTTGAGCTTGTCGGCCCCGTGGCTGTAGACCGTCAGCGCCAGCGGCACCTCACCCGAGGCCACCAGCCCGGCCAGCAGCGTGTGCCCCTTGCGCACCGAAAAGCCGTTGACGCGCGCGATCTCGCGGAAGGTCTTCAGCCCCGTCTCTTCGCCCAGACCGCGGATCACCATCGCGAACCAATCCTCGTCCTCGGCCTCGATGCCCAGCCGGCCCTTCCACCGGGGATGCGTGAGGTCGGCATAGGTCTTGGGCAGCTCGTCCTTCTTCACCAGCTGGGTGTTGTAGGCATGCACGAACATGTTCACGCGCGTGCCCACCCAATGCCCATGCGGGCGCAGCGCCTGCGGCAGCAGGTCGGCGGCGTGCGGCGACACCAGTGGCGAAAGCAGGCGCGCGCGGTACAGCGCCTCGAGCTCGGGGCCGTTGGTTTCGATCACGTCAACCTCGAAGCGCGACGAGCGCGCCTCGGTCAGCGTGCGCTGCAGGATCTTTTCCGAGCTGGCACGCCAGGTCTTGACCTTCACGCCGTACTTCTTCTCGAAGGCGGCGGCCAGGCCGATGACCTCTTCCGACGTCAGCGACGTGTAGAAAGAAAGCTCGCCTTCTCTTCGCGCGCCGGCCAGGAGCTTTTGTTCGCGGTCGGGCGACAGCGTGCGCGCCAGGGTCGAGACATCGACCGCCTGCGCCAGCGCGGGCGCGGCGACATGGGCCAGGCTGCCCGCGGCAGCCAGCCACAACAGACGGCGGCGGCGCGCCCCGGATTGGTCGAGCGGCGGGTCGGGGTGATGGAGTGGGTTGGGCATGGGATGGGTCTCAGCGGTTGAAGTAGCCCGAGTCGATGAAGCGAAGCCAAAGCTTTCCGACGACGTCGATGCTGTCCTGGGTGTAGAGATAGTGCTGAAGCCCCTGCACGCGCAGCACGCGGTACTTGCGGGCGGCGGGCTCCATCACCTGGCGGTGGGCGTCCACGGTCTTGGGCGGGATCGCCTCGTCGAGCGTGCCGTTCATGTCCAGCACCGCGACCTAGGCCAGCTCGGGCGGCGGAAAGCTCGGCGCCAGCATGGCCTGCACGAAGGCGCACAGGCCGGGCTTGCGTTCGGCGGCGGGCAGCGTGTCGCCCATCCACAGCAGCATGGCGTTCTCGGTGAGCGCCGCCACGTTGAACTGCATCGGCGCGTCTTCTCCGCTCTTGAAGCGCGGCCCGCGCAGCGCCTGGCGCCACCACAGCTGGCGCGTGGCGTCGTCGAGTTCGCGCGTGTAGAACGTGAAGTCATCCAGCCCACGCTCGCGCAGGCGCAGCGCCGTTTTCGCGTAGGGGCCGCTGTAGTCGCCCTGTGTGGTCTTGCGGAACAGGTAGGCCAGCCCGGTGCTGCTGGTGCCCCAACCGAGGTAGCCGTCGGGCGGCAGCGTGCGGGCCAGGGGATACAGGAAGGCACCGCCGGTGGACATGCCCCAGTACAGCAGAAACACGCTCTGGCGCTGCGTCGGCGGCACCGCACGCTCGATGCCGAGCTGGTAGCCCTTGAGGTAGGTCAGCGGCGTGGCGGCCAGCATTTGGGCATGCAACGCCGTGCCCTTCTTCGGGAAGCGGTAGACCGCGCTGTCGCCGGAACCCGCCGCCTTGCCCTTGTCTTCCTGCACCTCGTAGTCGGCGCGGGTCCAGTGCGCCGACTGCTGGCGGTTGAAGAGCGGCATGCGCTCGCCCAGCGGCACGTCGGCCCACGAACCGCTGCCGTCACGCGCCAGGAAGTTCCAGCGGCCCACCCGCGTGACGGCGACGAAGGTGACGCCGCGCCGCGCCAGCCACACGCCGGGGCCTTCCTTGCCTTCGGGCGTTTCAAGGAAGTCGCCGGCGTACTCGCTGCCCGGCTCGGCCGCGACGACCACGATGCGCTTGCCCTGGTGCAGCCGCGGCTTGTCGGGCACCAGCATCACGACGACCTGCGTGTAACGCTGGCCATGGCTTTCGAAGTCGATCATCTCGACCCGTTGCTGGTACGGAGTGGTGGCCGGCGCGTCGCTGGCGGCGGCCACGGCACGCACCGTCTCGCGGTCCATCGTCGCCCCGTCTGGCGGCAGGGTCCAGGCGCCAGCCGCAGGCGCAAACGTGAAGGCGGCAACGGCAAGACAAGCAACAGACAAGTGACGCATGTGACTCCCGATGAACCGGTCCATTCAACCACTTTCGCATCAGGCGGGCTAGGGTGGCAACCCGTCGCCGCTGACCCCCCGAACGCTGGCGCGCTGTCGGTCATCCCGTCAAACGTTCCCGAACCTGCGGCGTGGGCAATGCTGATCAGCGGCCTCGGTCTGATCTGCGCCGTCGCGCAGCGTGAGGATAGGCATTTTGAAACCGGCCAAAACTCAGCATGTTCGAACCGGCGCCCACAGCAGAGAATCTAGCTTCCAGCAAAACCAGGAGTGCAAAGGTGATTGTTCAAGTGTTCAGCGCTGTCGCGGCCGCAACGGCCCTGTTTCTTTGGGCCGCGCCGGCGCAAGCCCATGAGCTTTTCCTCAGGCCAGACAGCTTCTTTCTCAAGCCCAACTCGCCCGAGGTGCTCAAGGTCGTGAATGGCACCTTCGACCAGAGCCTGGCCATCTTTGCCCGGGACCGAATGCGCGACGTGAGCATCGCGGGCGACGGCAAGCTGAGCCAGCCCCCGGCCTCGGACTGGCACGACGCCAACGCGGCCTCCTACTTGAGCTTCAACACCGGCGCGGCCGGCACCTACGTCGCCGGGGTGTCGAGCAAGTCCGGGGTGAGGCCGCAGTCCGCCGACGACTTCCGTGCCTTTCTCAAGCTCTATGGGGCGCTGGATGGTTTGGCCGCTTTCGAGAGTGGCCGCAAGCTGGAGACGGTGCGCCTGCGTGCATCCAAGCATGTCAAGGCTGCGGTGCAGGTCGGCGACAAGGCCAGTGCCGACTTTGCCAGACCCTTGGGGCACCCGGTGGAGATCGTCTTCGGCACCAACCCTTACCAAATCAGACTCAACGACGAGTTGAGCTTTCAGTTGCTTCATAAGGGCAAGCCGCTCCCGAACCACAGGGTCTACGCGGGGCATGCAGGATTCAACGAGGACGACAGCGCGCCCAAGCGCATCAACACGCAGGAGTTGCGCACCGACAGCCTGGGCGTGGCCCGCTTCAAGGTCGGCAAGAAGGTCACCTGGTATCTGGCACTGATCCATGTCGTACCGGTCAGCGACGGCGAGGCCGACTACGAGGCCACCTGGGCCACGCACACGTTCGATATGCGCTAGAAAGCAAGAAGCAGGTCATCAGCACGCTCCGGGCCGCAGTGGAACACGTCGAGCAGCGCATGAAGAACACTGCGTTGCCACCTCTGAACTCGCCTGCAGCGTACTTCCGCGACGCGTTGAAGAAGCAATACGCCGGCGAAGGGGAGGGCGGCAAGCCGCCTGCCGACATCGCCGTTCCTCGGCCGAGCATCGATGAGCGCCTTCAGCG
>JANOLY010000647.1:0-1733 GCA_031420055.1 Burkholderiales bacterium
CCGCCACATCAGGTAGAACTTGATGATCAGCAGCACCAGGTCGATGCTGTAGAAGACGCCCATCCAGAACATCGGGCTCATGGTCTGCATTCCCATCGGCACCGCCCACAGCATGCGGAAGGGGTGGCCGAGTTCCGCCGCCAGCACCGAGAAGCCCGCCACCAGCGTGATGATGGCCAGGAAGGTGCAGCGCTTGGCGAGCGGCAGGAACTGCTTGAAGCCGAATACCGTGCCGAGCGCGGCAATCATCGACAGCCCCGACGAGATCAGGGCGAAATAGACGTAGGTCGAAATCGCCAGACCCCAGTTGACGCCGTCGCTCGAGGTGTTGAACGAGCTGTGGCCCACAAAGACCAACTGGTACAGCACGAACAGGCCACTGAACGCGGCCACCAGCAACGAGGCGAGCCACCAGCGGCTGGCGGCGGTGGGCGTCTTGCCCAGCGTCAGGGCCAGGCGCGCCAAGCCCACCGGGCCGTTGTCGCGCCAGAGGGCGGCGAAGAGTGCGAACACCTCACCGAAGGTCTTGGGTTGTTGCCTGAGTTCCATGATCGGCTCCTGTTCAGACACGGGGCTTGACGGCACGCTCGGCCGGCACCGACCCGCCCTCGCCGGTGAGGTAATACACCTGCGGCTTGTTGCCCAGGTGGTCGAGCAGGCGCACGCCGTTCTTGGCCGCGATCTGCTTGTTGACCTCGCTGTTGGGCGCCGCCAGGTCACCGAAGAAACGCGCGCCGGGCGGGCAGGTCACGACGCAGGCGGGCGTGAACTCGCGCGTCTTCGGGTCGTTCGGGTCCAGGTCCACCGTGCCGGGGGGCGCCTTGCTGATGCGCTGGTAGCAGAAAGTGCACTTGGAGACCACGTCGTGCGGCTGCACGCCCACACCATGCCTCCAGTCCTCGTCGGGCGACTTCCACGGTGGATTCCACGAGTGCGCGTCGTCGCTCGGGAACACGTCCTTCATGTTCGGGCCGCCGTAGGACGACTTCTCGTCGGTGTAGAAGCGCACGCCGTAGGGGCAGGCGATCATGCAGTACTTGCAGCCGATGCAGCGATCCCAATCCACCAGCACCAGACCGTCTTCGTTCTTGTAGGTGGCCTTGGTCGGGCACACCGTCACGCACGACGGGTTCTCGCAGTGCATGCACGGCCGCGGAAACCACTTGAGCTGCGTGTTCGGATACTCGCCTTCGTTGAAGAAGATGACGTCCTGCCAGTGTTCACCGGGCAGGCGCGAGTTCTCCATCCCGCAGGCCACGGTGCAGGCCTGGCAGCCGGTGCACTTCTCGAGGTCGATGACCATTCCCCACTTCGTCATGATCTGCTCCTGTTCCTAAACCTTCTCTACCGACACCATGGCCGAGTAGTAGCACGCCAGCCCCGAAATCGGGTCGGAGACGTTCTCGATCAACTCGTTGACGCTGCCCTTCTGGATGCGTCCGCTATCCGCCCAGCGCCCCATCGCCCAATGGCCGCCGTAGTAGGGCAGGAAGACCGTATCGGGCCGCACCCCGGCGAAGACGCGCGCCGGCACGATGAGCGCGCCGGTCTTGCTCTTGATGCGCACCTTGTCGCCGCTCTTGATGCCGAGCCTGGCGGCGGTTTGCGGGTTGATCTCCATGAAGACCTCGCGATTGCCGCCCTGGGTCGGCTGGGCCGTGGCGATGGCGTGCGCCAGGTTGCCTGAGCGGCCTTCGGCGGCCATCGGCAGCTTGGCGGTGATGAAGTGCAGG
>JANOLY010000648.1:0-2642 GCA_031420055.1 Burkholderiales bacterium
CGCCAGTTCATGCTGGCGCGCCACCTGCACGCGGCGTGCGGCCACCAGGGCGGGGTCACCCGCGCCCGCCGTCACGACCGTCTGGTTGGAAGAGATGCGCACCTGGCGCGCGCTGCCCAGGTCGCGCAATTCAACTGTCGCGATGCTGCCACCCAGGTCGCGCGCAATGACGCGCCCGCCGGTCAGGATGGCCAGGTCTTCAAGCGCCGCCTTGCGCCAGTGCCCGTATTCCGGCGGGTGGATTGCAGCCACCGGCGGGCCGCCCTTGTCGCGCCAGGACAGCAGGCCGACGACGCAGGCCGGCGCCACCTCTTCGGCAATCACCAGCAGGGGCCGCTTCGAGCCCGCCACCAGCGCGATCACCGCCGACAACTCTTCCTGCGTCAGCAGGCGCATGTCGGTCATCAGGATGTAGGGGTTGTCGAGCACCACCTGCATTTTCTCGACGTCGGTGATCATGTGGTGCGACAGGTAACCGCGGTCGAACGCCATGCCTTCGACGATCTCCAGCAGGGTCTCGACGGTGGTGCCGTAATCGACGTCGACGATGCCGTCGGCGCCAACCCGCTCCAGCGCCTCGGCCACCAGCTGCCCGGTCGGGTCGTCGTTGGCAGCCACCATCGCCACCGCGCGCAACTCATCGCCGCCGCTCAAGGGTTTGGCGCTGCGCTTGAGGGCTGCGATGACCTCGGTCACCGCCAGCTCAAGCCCCTCGACCAGCTCGACCGGGTTGGCACCCTTGGCCAGGCAGGCCAGGCCATCTTGTACCAGCGCGTCGGCCAGCACGGTGGCGGTGGTGGTGCCGTCGCCAGCGACGACGTTGGTCTGCTTGGAGACCTCGCGCAGCACCTGGGCGCCCATGTTCTCGAACGGGTCTTCAAGCTCGATTTCGGCGGCGATGCTGGCACCGTCGCGCGAGATGATCGGCGTGCCGATGGGGCGGTCGATGATGGCGTTCATGCCGCGCGGGCCGAGTGTGCCGCGCACGGCACGCGCCATTTTGGCAACCCCGCGGCCCAGGGCCTGGCGGGCATCGTCGTCATGCAACATGATGTTGGGCATGGTTTTCGTCTCCTAGAAATTTCGGTTGTTGGGGGGCCACGCCACCCTGGGGTCTCAGGAGATTCATGCGATTCGCATGCCACTGCTCCATATCCCTAGTGCACTTCACTGGTCCTGGGGGCAGCGGGGCCATGCGTCCCGGTGTCTCAGCGGGCGCTGTCTCAGTCTGAGACATGCCCAGGCGCTGATCGCCCGATCATGATGCGCGGGCTTTCATGGGGCCGCCTCGGTCCGTTCGCTGTTTGCCGAGCCTGATCGACAGCCCAGTGCCGGACGGCATGGTCCCCCGCTGACTGCCTGCTGACTGCCCCATAAGGCGCCGCACGACTGCGCGACATCGGTTTGCGCGCCGACTCTGTCAGCAGGTGCGCCAGACCCAGCTCGAAGCCCGGCGCTTTGTCTATCGCATGGGTGCAGCGTTAAAACCGGCCATCGCCGTCACTTCTTGGTCAACTTGCCGGCGACCTGCTCTGAAACCCAGCCGAAGGCCGCGCCAATGATGATCGATGCAATCGTCGGCAAGATCGCATCGATCGGTGCCAGGCCTTTCAACAGGATCAGCCCGGCGACGGACGCGAAGCCGTAGACCGAAGCCGGGATCGTTGCCAGCAGCCCGATGTGGGCCGCCAGCACGATAACGGCCGCCCCGATGCCCACCGCGACCGGAGCCGCCAGCGCACCGAGTGCGCCGAGTTGCCCGATCAACATGACCGCCAGCATGCCGTCGACGGCGCCGAAGACCATGCAGGGGATGGTCTTTTTCAAGCCATCGGTCTTGCCGTCCGTGTGAAAAAAGCAGGCCCAGGCGATGAAGACCTGCCAGATCTGCAGGTTGAATGCCGCCAGCGGTCCGAGGACCAGCCAGGTGGCAACCACGGCGAGTACACCGATCGAAAGGGCGAGCGCAATCAGCACAGTCACTTTGTCTCCTCGTTTGTCGTTGGTTTGGATGCCGCCGCAGGGCCGTCAAAACCTGGGCGGTTGGTGACGACTCACCAGAAACAAAACTTGCAAGTCGTTGATTTGCGGGTAAGCAAATGTGTTTCTCTCCGTACACCGGCCCCGCGCCAGCGGGGTTGAAATGCTCACCAGAAACAAACGCCCGGCCGCCCCAAGTGTTTCTTCTCCCCCACGGGGGGGGGCGGACGCCGCAAGGCGGCGGCCTTGGGGGCGCTCTCAAGCGCCGGGCGGATCTCCCGAAACGCCGGCGCGCGCCGGCTGGCGCGGCACGAAGTGCATCGGCTGCGCACCGTCCACTCGGTCTCGTACCGCCAGCAGGCCGCGGCACAGTGCGCCGTTGAACTCAGTATTGACGCCGACGCGGCGCAGGTCCCGCACGTGGCCGGACAGCGCTTCGGCTGCGATGGCGCAGCCTTGCGTGTCGACAAAGGCCAGCGTCGAGCCGCCGCTCACCAGGGAACGCCGTTCGAGATAGCGCACGACCAGGCGCTGGCCTTCGGCATCGAGCGTCTGGCGCTGCAGCGCCGCCACGTCGAGCGCCACCAGCGCGCCCGGCAACTGGCCGGCGTCGGTCAGGTGCTGCAACAGCGCCAACTGCCGGCTCTGAAAGGCCTTCAGCA
>JANOLY010000649.1:0-2383 GCA_031420055.1 Burkholderiales bacterium
CTTTGCTCGCCGCCATCAGCGACGGCACGCTGGCGCCGGGCCAGCGTTTCACGCAGGAAGAGATCGCGGCGCAACTGGCGGTGTCGCGCCAGCCGGTGTTGCAGGCGCTGCGCCAGCTCAAGCAAGACGGCTTCGTGCACGCCGCACCCGGCCGCGGCGTGCTGGTGGCACCGCTGGACGTGGCCTGGATGCAGCAGGTCTACCAGGTGCGCGGCGCGCTCGACGCGTTGGCCGCCCGCCTGGCAGCGGCACAGCGTGTGCAGCTAGACCCGGCGTTGCTGTCGCGCGGCCGCAAGGCCGCCGCGGGCAAGAACCTGCAAGCCATGATCGACGCCGACCTGGCCTTTCACCAGGCCATCTACGCCGCGTCGGGCAATCCTCTCATCGAGCCTGCCGCCATGCTGCACTGGCGCCACCTGCGCCGCGTGATGGGCGCCGTGCTGCAGTCGTCCAGCCAGCGCAGCACGGTGTGGGACGAACACACACAAATTGCCGACGCTATTCTCCGGGGCCAGGCTGACCGCGCCGCCACCCTCATCCAGCAGCACAGCATGCAGGCCAGCGAGCATCTGGCGACGCGGCTGACTCACATCCTCCAACTCACCGCAGGAGCTACCGCATGAAACTCACCCCCGCCCAGCTTGAACAGTTCGACCGCGACGGCTACCTCTTCTTCCCGGGTCTCTTCACACCTGAAGAAACGGCCGGCCTCAACGCCGCCGTGCCCGCACTGTACGAACGCCGCGAGGCTTTCAACGTGCGTGAAAAAGGCAGCGACGCCGTGCGCACCAACTTTGCCGCGCACCTCTACAGCGAACCCTTCGCACGCCTGGCGCGCCACCCGCGCATGGTGCAGCCGGTGCAGGAGCTGCTGGGTGAGGCGCTCTACATGCACCAGTTCAAGATCAACGGCAAGATGGCTTTCGAAGGTGATGTCTGGCAGTGGCACCAAGACTACGGCACCTGGAAGAACGACGACCTGATGCCAACCGAACGCGCCATGAACGTGGCCATCTTCCTGGACGACGTGAATGAATTCAACGGGCCGCTGATGTTCATTCCGGGCAGCCACAAGAAGGGGGTCGTGGATGCCAAGCACGACCTGACGACGACGAGCTACCCGCTATGGACGGTGGACCCCGCGCTCATCACACAGCTGGTGGCGCGGGCGGGCGGAAAGCAAGGTGGCATCGTCAGCCCCAAGGGCCCGGCGGGGTCGATGATCCTCTTCCACAGCTGCCTCGTGCACGCCAGCTCCAGCAACCTGAGCCCCTGGAACCGCGTCAGCGTGTACTTGAGCCTGTGTGCAGTGTCCAACCACATTCGGCGCCACCACCGGCCCGATTACATCGCGCACCGCGACTTCACGCCCATCACCTGCCTGCCCGACGACTGCCTGCTGCGTGAGAGCCCGGTCCATCTGCCGTGGAAGAACGGCCTGCCGGCGAGCGCACTGCTGACGAGCGAGATCCCCTTCGACACGGTGAAGGAAGCCGCATGAACCTGCACACCCAACTGAAGCTGCGCGCCGCGCAGGGCAAGCCCATCCGCGTCGGCCTCATCGGTGCCGGCAAATTCGGCAGCATGTACCTGGCGCAAATTCCGCGCACACCGGGCGTGCACCTCGTCGGCATTGCCGACCTCTCGCCCGAAGCCGCGTGCCGCAACCTGGCGCGCGTGGGCTGGGAGCCGCAGCGTGTGCAGGCCGCCAGCCTGGACGCTGCCCTGCGCGACGGCAACACCTTTGTGGGCGACGACTGGATGGCGCTGGTGCGCCACCCCGGCATCGACCTCATCGTCGAAAGCACGGGCGCACCGATCGCCGCGGTGGACCACATGCTGGAGGCCTTTGCGCAAGGCAAACACGTCGTCAACGTCACCGTCGAGGCCGACGCTTTCTGCGGCCCGTTGCTGGCGCAACGCGCCGCCGCTGCGGGCGTGATCTATTCGCTGGCCTTCGGCGACCAGCCCGCGCTCATCTGCGACCTGGTGGACTGGGCGCGCACTTGCGGCTTCCCGGTGGTGGCGGCGGGGCGTGGCCACAAGTGGCTGCCCCATTTCAGCGAATCCACACCCGACACGGTGTGGGGCAACTACGGCCTGACGCCCGAGCAGGCCGCACGCGGCGGCTTGAACCCGAAGATGTTCAACAGCTTCCTCGACGGCAGCAAGCCCAGCATCGAAAGCACGGCGGTGTCCAACGCCACGGGCCTGAGCGTGCCCAGCAACGGCCTGCTCTACCCACCGGCCAGCGTGGAAGACATCCCCTTCGTCACGCGGCCCATTTCAGAAGGCGGCGTGCTGGAGAAGAAGGGCATGGTCGAGGTCATCTCGTCACTCGAAGCCAATGGCCGCCAGATTCCCTATGACATCCGCATGGGCG
>JANOLY010000650.1:0-7896 GCA_031420055.1 Burkholderiales bacterium
CGCTTTCGTGCCGTGCGCGTGCGCCGGCGCTGGTGGCCTTTCTGAAGACAAGCTGGTGCGGCTGCCTGGGACGCCAGGGCCCGCGTTTTGTGGTGCTTGTTCACGCTGATGCGCCAGGGCCCCATGCAAAAATGACCGGTCGCAAAGCACCGCAGCGAAGCCCCGCCTTCGACGCACCCCCATGAAGATTCTGCTCACCGGCGCCGCTGGTTTTATTGGCATGACCACCGCCCTGCGCCTGCTGGCGCGCGGCGATGAAGTCCTTGGCCTGGACAACCTGAACGACTACTACGACGTGCGCCTCAAGCACGACCGGCTGGCGCGCCTGACGGGCCACCCCGGGTTCCGCTTCGTGCAGCTGGACGTGGGCGACCGCGCCGGCATGGAGCAGCTTTTCGCCACCGAGCGATTCGAGCGCGTCATCCACCTGGCCGCGCAGGCCGGCGTGCGCTACTCGCTGAAGAACCCGCACGCCTACATCGACAGCAACGTGGTCGGCTTCATGAACGTGCTGGAAGGCTGCCGACACAGCGGCGTGCAGCACCTGGTGTATGCGTCCAGCTCCAGTGTCTATGGTGGCAACACCAAGCTGCCGTTTTCAGAACACGACAGCGTCGACCACCCGGTGAGCATGTACGCGGCCACCAAGAAGGCCAACGAGCTGATGGCGCACACCTACAGCCACCTGTTCGGTCTGCCGACCACGGGACTGCGTTTCTTCACCGTCTACGGGCCCTGGGGCCGGCCGGACATGGCGCTGTTCCTGTTCACCCGGGCCATCCTCGAAGGCCGCGCCATCGACGTCTTCAACCACGGTCGCATGCAGCGCGACTTCACCTTCGTCGACGACATCGTCGAAGGCGTGATCCGCGTGCTCGACCGCCCAGCCACCGCCGACCCGGCTTACCGCGCCGAGCTGCCACACCCCGGCACCAGCAACGCACCCTGGCGCGTCTTCAACATCGGCAACCACGACCCGGTGCCACTGCTGGACTTCATTGCCTGCATCGAAGAAGCGCTGGGCCGCAAGGCGCAGATGAACCTGCTGCCGTTGCAAGACGGCGACGTGCCAGCCACCTATGCCGATGTCAGCGGCTTGAGCGACTGGACGGGCTTCAAGCCGGCCACCGACATCCGCACCGGCATCGCGCGCTTTGTTGAGTGGTACCGGGGCTACTACAAGGTTTGAGCGCCCGGAGCCGACGCGCTGTCAGCGGTCCTTGAGCAGATCGCGCAGTGGCGCCACCGGCACCGCGTAGGTGATGCCGGTCGGTTGGCTCAGCGCCGACTCGCGGCCGCCTTTGACCAGCACGCTGGTCACGACACCCAGCACGCGCCCGGTGGTGGCGTCCAGCAGCGGCCCACCGCTGTTGCCGGGGTAGGCGGTGGCGTCCAGCTGGTAGAGGTCGAAGTTGCCCTCGCGCATGCGCGCCACGGTCCTGGCGTCGAGCTGGCGGGCCGTCTGCATGGGCAGGTTGGCCTGGGTGATGGACGAGACGATGCCGCGGTGCACGACCGGCGCAAAGCCCAGCACGCCGCCTATGGGGTAGCCCATCAAGGCCACGGACTGGCCCTCGCGGGCGCTGGGCGCGTCGTCCAGGGCCAGCGCCGGCAGCGGTGCGCCTTCGATGCGCAGCAGGGCCAAGTCACGCAGCCGGTCGGTGCCCACCACGCGCAAGGTGCGGACTTCGCTTTCGCGCTCAGACCCGCGCCGGATCAGGGCCACGATGCGCGGGCCGCTGCTGGCCTCGGCGCCTTCGGGAAGCACGTGAAAACAAGTCGCCAGCAAGCTGCCGTCACCCACCACAAAACCGGTGCCGCGGAAGCTGAAGCGCGGGCTGTCGGTGGGGTTGAAGCTGCCTATGGGCAGCACCGATGCGCGCGCCGCGGCCGTCACGGTCACCAGGTCGGCCCACGCCGGCCAGGCCAGCCCGCCGGCCAGCGCTGCGGCGCCGGTCAGCACGGCCCGGCGGGTGGCCCGCGCCGCGGCGGGGCTGGCGGCGCTGCGCAGCTTCAAACCGTCTTCATCAACGCCGTCACTTCGGCCTGCCCACCGAACTTGGTGCCCAGCTTCTGCAGGGCCTCCAGCTCGAAACGGGCCTGGTCCTTCTCGCCGGCCTTGAGCAGGTGCTTGGCCAGATTCAGGCGCAGGCCGGGGTCGTCGGGGTTGCGCGCCAGGGCGCGGCGCTGCACCTCCACGGCCTTGGTGACCTGGTTGTCGGCAGCCAGGGCGGTGGCCAGCGTGTCCAGCAGCGGGGCCCGCTCGGGCAGCAGCGCATTGGCCTTTTCGGCCATGGCCACGGCGCCGGGTTTGCCCGCCGTGGCCATCAGCCACGCCACGTTGTTGTAGGCCAGCGCGTTGCGGGGTTGCAGCTCGATGACCTGGCGGTAGTGGGCCTCGGCCTCGACCAACTCCTTGCGCTGCAGCGCGAAGTCACCCAGGTAGTAGATGAAGGCTGCGTCCTTGGGGTTGGCCTTTTGCCAGTCGCCAGCCAGGCGGTCAGCTTCGGCGCGCTTGCCGCCATTGACCAAGGCCACATGCAGCTTGATGGTGAGTTCGGTCGAGGCACCCCGCTGCAGGCCGGCGCGGAAGGCGGTGATGGCCGCGTCCCAGTTACCACGCTGGGCTTCCACATCCCCTTCGAGCGAGTAGCCGATGCCTTCCTTGGGGAGGGACTTTTGCAGATCACGTGAAATCGTGATGGCTTCTTGCGGGCGCTTGTCCATCATGGCCAGCATCACCAGCCCGCGCTTGGCGGCCACCAAGTCGGGCTTGATCTCCAGCGCCTTCTTCAAGTTGCGCTGGGCTTCGGCCGTGTCCTTGTTCAGCACATTGGCGTCGGCCAGACGCACCTGGTGCATGGCGTTGTTGGGCTGCGCGGTGGCCAGCTTGCGCAAGGTGGCCAGGGCTTGCTTGGCGTCGCCCGCGGCCATTTGGGCGCGGCCCAGGGCGTCCATCACGTTCAGGTTGGCGGGCAGTGCGGCAGTGGCGTCCTGCGCGGCGGCCAGCGCGGCCTTGTTGTCGCCAGACCCGAGCAGGTGGTTGACCAGCAGCAGCCGCGGCGTGGGCTCGGCGGGGTTGAGCTTGATGGCCTCGGCGATCTGCCGTGTCACGTCAGCCACCGGCGCGCCGGTGCGGGCGCTCAGCTCGGCCAGCGCCAGCGCGGCCTGAAAGCTGCGGGGGTCGGCCTTGAGCGCGTCTTCCAGCCGCTTGCGCGCGGCCTCGGGCTTGTTGGCACTGAGCTCGATGGCGGCCAGGCTGGCGATGGCCGGGAAGTACTTCGGGTCCTTGGACAGCGCGGCCTCGAAGCTGGTCGTGGCCGCAGCCATGTCGCGCTTGAGTAACTGCACCCGGCCGCGCAGGTTGTAGGCCAGTGGGGCGTCGGGCATCTTCTTCTGCAGCGCGTCGATGGCCTTGAGCGCGCCGGGCAGGTCGTTCTGGCGCAGGCGCGCGCTGATCACGGCCAGGTCGGCGCGCGAGCGGGTCTTGTCCTCGGCTGCGATGGCTTCGAGCTGGGCCAACGCCTGTCCGCCCGCCGCGCCGCCCTGCGCCGCCTTGGCCATGGCCACCGAGGTCTGCACCCGCGCATCGCCCGGGGCGGCCTTGGTGGCGGCCTGGAAGGCGGCTTCGGACCGCTTGGCGTCACCCATCTGCAGGTAGGCCTCGCCCGCCAGCGCCAGGCTGACGCCGTCGCCCTGGCCCTTCTCGAACAGCGGCTGCAGGACCTCGATGGTCTTGTGCGGCTGGTTGTTGCGCAGGTAGGTCTGGGCCAGCATCTGCCTTGACAAGCGCAGGTTGGGGTTGATCTTGAGTGCGTTGCCCAGCAGCACCTCGGCCAGGCCGTAAGACTTCATGCGGTACTCGGCGGCGCCAGCCAATTCGAGCGCACGCACGTTGTCCGGCAGCATCTTCAGGATGCGGTCGGTCAGCTCGCGTGTGGCCTTGAAGTCCTGGTCATTGAAGGCGATCTGGGCCTCGAAGTACAACGTGTCGGGGTGGTTGGGCGCCTCCTTCTTCAACAGCGCCACCTGGGCCTTGGCCTCGTCGGCCTTGCCCCGCGCAAACAGCAGGTTCACCACCGCCGTGTGCGAGGCCACCGAGCCCGGGTGCGCGGCCAGCACCTTGCGGTAGGCGGCCAGGGCGCCATCGATGTCCTTCTTGCCGGCCAGCAGCAATTCGGCGCGGAAGACGCCGGCGCGCTCGTTGTCGGGTTCCTTGGCCAGGACTTCGTCGAGCACGGCCAGGGCGCCGCCAACGTCATTGGCGACTGCCTTCAAGCGCGACAGCACGATGAGCGCCGGGGCGTACCCGGGCAGTGCGCGAAGCGCGTCATCGATGGCCCGCTGGGCCTTGTCGGTGTCGCCCTGGATGGCATGGGCTGTCGCCAACGTGGTGCTGAGGTCGGCCGCGGCTTTGCCATCGACCAACTTCACGTTGCCCAACTGGCTGATGATCTTGCCGGCTTCGCCGGTCATCAGCATGGCGCGTGCAAGTTCTGGTGCCACCTGATCATCGGCCACGCCCAGTTCTTGCGCCTTGGCCAGTTCCACGGTTGCGCCCACCGGGTCGCCTCCAGCCAGCAGGGCCTTGCCGAGCAGATAACGGGCCTCACCCGACTTCGGGTTCTTCTGGAGCACGTTCTTCAGCTGGATGACCGCAGCCTTGGTGTCCTTGTTGTCAATGAAGGTCTTGGCCGAGGCCAGCAGAGTCTTCTCTGATTCACCGCCGCAGCCTGTGACGAGGGCGGCGGCCGTGGCCAATGCAAGGGCTGAGAGCAGGGCAGAGCGTTTCATGGGATGTCCTGAAAAGTCGTGGAGGGTTACTTGATCGCCAGCCGGCGCATCAAGTCATACAGCGTAGGTCGGCTGACACCCAGCGTGTCTGCAGCCTTGACCATGTTGCCGTTGGCGCGCGACAGCGCCGCCACGATGGCCTGGCGCTCGGCGGCCTCGCGCACCGTGCGCAGGTCCAGGTCGCTGACAGCGGGGTCGCCGTCATTGCCGTCGGGCCCAGGTGGCGGGGGCAGCCCCAGGTCGTCGCAGCTCAGCCGGTCGCTGTCAGCCATGATGCTGGCGCGCTTGAGCGCATTGAGCAATTCGCGCACGTTGCCGGGCCAGGGGTGGAGTTCGATAGCACGCAGCGCCTCGTCGCTGAAGCTCAGGCCGTTGCGGCGCTGTTCCAGCGCAAAGCGCCGCAGAAAGGCGTGCGCCAGCAGCGCCGCGTCGCCGTTGCGGGCGCGCAGCGGCGGGATGTTGATGACGATCTCGGCCAGCCGGTAGTACAGGTCTTCGCGAAAGCGACCTTCGACGATCAGCGTCTTCAGGTTCTGGTGCGTGGCGCAGACCACCCGCACATCGACCGCGATCTCCTGCCGCCCGCCCAGGCGTTCGATGGTGCGTTCCTGCAAGAAGCGCAGCAGTTTGGCTTGCAGCGAATGCGGCAGGTCGCCGATCTCGTCCAGCATCAGCGTGCCGTTGTGGGCCGATTCGATCTTGCCCGGCGTGGTCTTGCTGGCCCCCGTGAAGGCGCCTTTCTCGTAGCCGAAGAGTTCGCTCTCGAGCAGATTTTCCGGGATGGCCGCGCAGTTGATGGCCACGAAGCGGCCAGCGCGCTTGGACGCCGTGTGCACACCCGTTGACAGCACCTCCTTGCCGGTGCCGCTCTCGCCCAGCAGCAGCACGGTGGCGTTGCTGGAAGCGATGCGCTCGATGGTGCGCGAAATGCGCAGCATCTCGGTGTCGCGCGTGATCAGGCCGGCCAGTGCATCGGGTTGCTGTATCGCCTGCAGCCGGCGGTTCTCGGCTTGCAGGTCGAACAAGCGCCAGGCACGGTCTATGGTCAGGCCCAGCACGTCGGGGTCGAACGGCTTGGCCAGGAAGTCATAGGCGCCCAGGGCCACGGCGCGCAGCGCGTGGGCCTGGTCGTTCTGGCCGGTCAGCACGATGACCTTCACGTTGGCGTCGATGTCGAGCATCTGCTCGAGCAGCTTGAAGCCTTCGGACACCGAGTCCGGGTCCGGTGGCAGCCCCAGGTCCATGGTCACCACCGCGGGCTGATGGCGGCGGAGCTGCAGCAGCGCCGATTCGCGGTCGCTGGCCGTCACCGACTCGAAGCGGTCCAGCGACCACTTGATCTGTTTTTGCAGAGCCAGGTCGTCCTCGACGATCAGCAGCGGGGTCGCGCCGTTGTGATTCATGGCGCCTCCGCCCGCAGCAGGTCCGAACCGCGTTGCGCCTCGAACAGCGGCATCAGCACCGTCACCACCGTGCCTTGGCCGAGCGCGCTCTTCACGCTGACGCTGCCACCGAGTTCGCGGATGTACTGGAAACTTTCGTAAGTGCCTATGCCCATGCCGCTCTGCTTGGTTGTACTGAAGGGCCGGAACAGCCGGGTCTGGACAAATTCTTCGCTCATGCCCGCACCGTTGTCGCCCACCGTGACCTGGACCTGACCGCTGTACCGCTCCACGGCCAGCCACACGCGCCCCTGGGCCGGCGTGGCATCGAAGGCGTTCTGAACCAGATGGCCCAGAACGCGCTCCAGCCGCTCATCGTGGCCGCGTGTGGCCAGTAACTCCAGTCGTTCGACATCGAGCACCCGCCCTTGACCCGTGGCCAGCGCCTGCAAACGCTTGACGATGGGCGCCAGCTCGACCCCGCGGCTGCCGCCCGGGGGGGTGGCCCCTTCACGCAGCTGCAGCATCAAGCGACGCATCTTCTCCAGTGAGCTCTCCACCGTCAACAACATGTCCTGCTGGAATTCGCGGTTGTCGTGCAGGCGTTCCGCATTCTTAAGCATCAGTGACAGCTGGGTGACGATGTTCTTGAGGTCGTGCACCACGAATGCCGACATGCGGTTGAAGGCGTCGAACTTGCGCGCCTCCAGCAGTGCCTCGGTGGCCTGCATCTGCGCCAGGTAGCCGGCGGCCTGGCGGCTGGCGGTCTTGAGCAGGTCACGGACTTCCCAGTCCAGTTCCATGCTTGTTCGCGGGCGCGCCAGCAGTACGAAGCCCAGCAGCTCTTCGCCCGCCTGCAAGGGCACCACGAGCCAGGGGTTGGGCGTGGCCAGCAGCCAGGCCGGCAGTGCCAGAGCGCCGTAGCGGCGCGGCGCCGAGCGGAACTCTTCCAGGTCGATCACCCAGCCCTTGCCCGCCAGAAAGCGGCTGAAGACCGAGTCCACCGGCTCGCTGGCAGTCTCCTGGGGCATGTTCCAGCGGGCCGTCTGTATGAAGGCGGTGTCGGGCCCGCTGCGTGTCCACAGGCTGCCCGCCGGGCACTCCACCATGTTGGCCAGGCCGCGCACGATCAGCGCACCCACCTCTTGCGGAGAACTGCGCGACGACAGCATGGCGGTGAAGCGCAGCCATTCTTCGCGGTAGTCGTAGCGGTAGCTGAAGAAGTGCTTGCCGACGAACACGCGCAGCCAGGACCGCAGCGAGCCAGACACCACCACCGCACCCAGGAACGCCACACCCGCAAACAACAGACTGACCTGAAGCGCGCGGCCCCAATCGCCACCGAAGTAGCGCACGTAGTAGCCGATAGCCGACATGAACAGCAGATACACCCCAGCCAGCACCAGAGTCGCGGAAAAGAAGGCTGCCGAGCGCGACACCTGCAGCTTGGCCACCCAGTCGCGGTGGCGCCTCGCTGCCAGGAACAGGAAGGGAACGGCCAGCAAATGCATGGCGCCGCGTGCGCTCTGGGCGTCGCGGTCGAAGCGGCCGAACAGCAAGGCCTCGGAGTACAAATACACGTCGAAGGCAAACACACAGGCCAGGCCTATGCACACCGGCTTGGCGTTCCAGCGCGAGTCTTCACCCAGGTTGCGGAACAGTTGCTCCACCAGTAACAGACCCAGCAGAGGCAGAGCCAGGGCGGCCGCCAGCATGGGCT
>JANOLY010000651.1:0-2308 GCA_031420055.1 Burkholderiales bacterium
AGTTGCCAGCCGCCTTGCTGCAGGCGTTGCCAGTGCTCGCGGTGCAGGCTGGCCGCGCCGCGGATCTGGTGCGGGTCTTGCTCGTCAGACGCCGCGCCTTGGGCCTTGCGGTCGGGGTTGTCGAGGTTGGTGGCCAGCTCCACCGTCTGCCCCGCCAGGCGCGGCACGTCGATGAACTTCAGGAATTCATGGTGCTTGCTCCAGCGCAGCGGCCGGCCCTGGAAGACCTCGTCCTTGCCGTCCTGGCGCCAGTTGCCCACCGTGGTGAAGACATCGCGCGACGGCGGTGGCGCGTCCCACAAGTCCATCAACACTGGTTGGCGCAGCCGCGCGGCCAGGCGCGGCAGGGCGGGCAGCGGGCTGCGCGGTGTGCCCAGGTTTTCGCCATAGGTGACGGTGAGCGCATGCGAGGCGATGTGCGACAGCGTGCGCGGGTCGCCCGCGGCGTGGCGCAGCTCTTCGGTGACGGGGTCGGTGCCGAAGTGCACCAGGCGGCCGCAGGCAAAGCCGTCTTGCTCGATGCGTGTCGCACCCGAAACGTTGAACACGAAGTCGGTGCCGGCCAGCCACTCGGCAGCGTCCGCTGCCGCCGGGCCCAGCCAGGCCCCGTCGCCCCAACTGCGCCGCCAGGCCCAGCGCTGGCCCAGGCCAAAGCGCGGCGTGATGCGGGCCAGGTAGGCCAGCGTGTAGCCGGCGTCGTCAACACGGCTGCCCCGTGCTGCGTCATAAGGCCAGGCCGAGGTGGTCTCGACATAGCGCACGTCGTGCCCCAGCCGCAGCAGGCCGGCGGCGAGTTGCAAATGCATCCACGCCATGCCCGCAAACGGGTCGGCGCCGACCGTGCCCAACACCGCGATGCGCAGCTTTTGCATACTCAGGCGCTCTGCGCGGCAGGCGCCTCAAGCGCCAGGCCGCGGTTGGCCAGCAGCGGCTCGGAATGTTCAAGCGTGGCCGGCACCAGGCGGCCGTCTTCCACCGCATACACCACGTCGCAGTGCGCCAGCGTGGCCAGGCGGTGGGCGACGATGAAGGTGGTGCGCCCGGCCATCAGCCGCTCCATGGCTTCGATGATGGAGGTTTCGGTTTGCTGGTCCACCGAACTCGTGGGCTCGTCCATGATGAGGATGGGTGCGTCTTTCAAGAAGGCACGCGCCAGTGCGATGCGCTGGCGCTGGCCGCCCGACAGCATCATGCCGCGCTCGCCCACCGGCGTGGCGTAGCCCTCGGGCATGGCGGCGATGAAGCTGTGCGCGTCGGCGGCTTGTGCTGCGGCTTCGATCTGCACCTGCGTCGCGTCGGGCCGGCCGTAGGCGATGTTCTCGCCGATCGATGTGGAAAACAGCACCGGCTCTTGCAGCACGATGGCGAACTGGCGGCGCAGGTCCACCAGCTTCAGGTCGCGTAGGTCGTGGCCGTCCAGCAGCAGCGTGCCGCCGGTCGGGTCTTGAAAGCGCGTGATCAGGTTCACCAGTGTGGTCTTGCCCGCCCCCGTGCGCCCGACGATGCCCACGCGCGTGCCGGGCGCGATGTGCATGCTGGCGCCAGTCAGCACCGACGACTCGGGCTTGTAGGCGAAGTGCACGTCGCGCAGTTCGATCTCGCCACGCGCCTTGTGCATCGGCTGCGCGTGCGGGCGGTCTTGCACATCCACCTGCTCGTCCAGCAGCGCGAAGGCGCGCTCGGCGCCGGCCAGCGAACTTTGCAGTTCGGTGTACTTGTGCGTCAGCGACTCCAGCGGCGCGTACAGCTGGGTCAAGTAGGCCATGACCATGGTCAGTTGGCCCAGAGTGAGCTGCCCGGCCTGCACCTGGCGTGCGGCGATCCACAACGCCGCGGCGCCGCCGCAGGCCAGCACCAGGGCCGTGCAGGTGTAGAAGACGATCTGCGCGCGCACGACGGACAGGTTGGCGCGCACCTCGTGGCCGGCGCGGTCGAGGTAGCGCAGTTCTTCGCGCTCTTCCTGGCCGAAGGCTTTGACCACACGCAGGCCACCCAATACCTCTTGCAGGACTGACGAGGTGGCGCTTTCCAGCTCCTTCTGGCGGTGCCAGCGCTCGCGCACGGTGCGACCGAAAGCCACCGTCAGGATCCACAGCGGTGGCGCCACGGCCATGGCCACCACGGCGAGTGCGGCGTCCATGCTCCACATCACGGCGAAGATGCCCACCAGCGTGCCCACCGCCGTGAGCAGCGGCGCCAGGCCATACACCGCTACCCACTGCACGGCGCTGGCGTCGTACTGGATGCGGTACAGCGAATCGGCAATGCCGCGCTGGTCGTGGTAGGTCATGGACAAGCGCTGCGTGCG
>JANOLY010000652.1:0-3981 GCA_031420055.1 Burkholderiales bacterium
TTCGCCGGCACCTGGCAGAACCTGCGCGCCAACCTGCAATGGAACAACCGCTTCAGCGACGACCAGAAGCTCGAACTCAAGCTGGGTGGGGGCTCCAACAAGGGCACTTTCGACGGCTTGACGACCACGCGGCGCCGCGTCAAAGGCGACAACGAATACACCAACCACACGCAGTCGAGCAAGTACTGCCAGTTCATCGGCGACGCGCACACACTCACCGTGGGCTGGGACATTGCGCAGCGCCAGCGCGACGAAACCCGCAGCATCACCGAAAACGGCCGCCCGCAGCTACCCGAGTTCGAAGGCCAGCCTTTCGCGGCCCGCATCGCGCGCCAGGCGCTGTTCATTCAGGACGAATGGGAGATCTCGCCGCAGTGGTCCACCTACCTGGGCCTGCGCAGCGAGCGCATCAACACGCAAAGCCGCGGCGCGTTGGACGCCGTGCGCAACACCAGCCAAGTGACGACACCGCTGTGGCACCTGAATTACAAGCCGGGCGCCAAGGGCCGCGACATGGTTCGCGCCAGCCTCACGCGCAGCTACAAGGCGCCCGAGCTGAACGCCCTGCTGGCCCGACCAAGCTTGAGCGGCCTGTTCACGGACACCACAAAACCCAACACCGAGGCCTCGCCCGACCGCCGCGGCAACGCCGGCTTGAAGCCCGAACTGGCCACCGGCATCGACATCGCCTTCGAGAGCTACCTGCAGGGCGGCAGCATGTTCAGCATCGGTGGCTTTCACCGCAGCGTGAACAACCTCATTCGCAACGTCACCAGGCTGCAGACGGTGTCCTACGCCAGCGTGCCGCGCTATGTGTCCACGCCGGTCAACTTCAGCAAGGCACAGTCGACGGGACTGGAGTTCGAAATCAAGGGCCGCGCCGGTGAGCTGCTGCCAGGGCTGTTCGACGCCAAGACCGCGCTGAACCTGCGCGCGTCGCTGAACTACTACCGCTCCAGCGTCGAAGCCCTGCCCGCCCCCAACAACCGGCTCGACGGCCAACAGCCCTGGTCGGGCAACCTGGGCTTGGACTACCGCCTGGCCAGCCTGCCCGTAAGCCTGGGTGCCAGCCTGGCCTACACCCCCGGCTACACCACGCGCCAGACCAGCGTGCAGCAGCTGGACCTGTCGGCCGCGCGGTCGATCGACGCCTTTGCGCTGTGGAACATCAGCCGCAAGATGAACGTGCGGGTGTCGGCGGGCAACATCGCCCCGCTGAACACTGAGTCGCGCACCTACTTCATCGGTGGTGACTCCACCCGTACGCTGCACGACGGCCGCAGCTTCTACAACGCCAACCTGGAGATCAAGCTCTAGGCGACATTGACGGCAGCACGGCGCTGCCGCGGCCAGCCCAGCTACTTGCGTTTGCGCAGTTCCTGCTGCACCAGGTCGGGCCGGTCGGAGATCAGCCCGTCGACACCCATGTCCAGCAGCTTGTTGATCATGGCGGGATCGTTCACCGTCCAGGGAGTGACGCTGATGCCCAGCGCGCGCGCTTCGTCGCGCAGTGCCTGCGTCAGGTAAGTCTGGTTCGGCGCCCAAGCGCGCCCACCCGCGGCCTGAACGGCCCGCGGCACGCTGCCGCCGTGCCGGTCGGGGTCGAAGCCGGCCAGCCAGGGCGACGGCCCGCCGTCGGCCGCGCGCGCCAGGGTGCGCGGCGACGACAGGTACAGGGTGCGAATCTCGGGCGCGTCCTTTTGCACCTGCTGCAAGGTGCGCCAGTCAAAGGACTGGACCATGGTGCGGGCCTGCATGCCGGCCTGCCGAATCTCGGCGATCACGCGCCGCGTGAAATCCGCCGGTGGCAGCGTGGCGCTGGGCTCCAGCGGCGAGGCCTTGGTTTCGCAGTCAAAACCCACGCGGGTGTTGCCCGACTTGCGCACCAGCTCGAACAGCTCGGACAGGCGCGGCACGCGGGCGCCGTCCACCGGCTGCTGGTCAGGAAACGTCTTGGCGTACTCGCTGCCGGGCTTGATGCGGCCCACGTCATAACGCTGCAGTTCGGCATAGCTCATGTCGACGATGGCCGGGCCGCGCGCGGCCAGCCACTGGCCGTCGGGCCCGCGTGTGGTGTCGGGGTTCAGGTGCAGGTCGTGGTGCACCACCACCACGCCGTCGCGCGTGAGCCCCAAGTCGCATTCCAGCGTGTCCACGCCCAGGTCCAGCGCTTTTTGGAAACCGGCCAGCGTGTTCTCAGGCATCAGCCCGCGCGCGCCGCGGTGCCCTTGAAGGTCGAAGGCGGGGCGTACCGGCTGCACGGCCGGTTGCGCCAACGCGCCCGCTGCCGCCAAGGCGCAACAAACGGTGCATAGGGCGCGAATGATGGTCATGGTTCAGCGATGCCGCCTCGTGGTTTGTCGCGGTTGCAGCCTTGGGTGCCTGTCATTGCTGCCCGATCAGACGCTGCCAGCCTTGGTTCCCCAACGCCCGCAGCGTCTCGATGTTGCGCTCGTAGATCGATTCGGCGTCCGGGAACGCCTCCACCGCGCGCTCCACACTGGCTTCGCGCAGCAGGTGCAGGGTGGGGTAGGGCGCGCGGTTGCTGAAGTTCTCGACATCGTCAGGCGCCGTGCCTTCGAACTGGTACTGCGGGTGAAAGCTGGCGATCTGCAGCTCGCCTTCCAATCCCAGCTCTTCCAGCGCGGCGTCGGCGAGTTCGAGAAAGTCGTTGTAGTCCAGAAAGTCGCCCAGCACCTGCGGGTGCACCAGCAGCGTGGTGTCGGTGGTCTCGGGGTCGGCGGCGGCCAGCAGTTGAAGTTCGTGCACCAGGTCGGCCATGAGCGACTTCACGTCGCTGGCGTTGCTGTGCACCCAGCGGATCTGGCCCTTGGTGTGCACGGCCTTGGCGAAGGGGCACAGGTTCAGGCCGATGACGGCCTGCTCCAGCCAGTGTTGGGTTTGTTCGATGGCGGTCATCAAGGGTGGCGTCAGGGGGCCGGTGGCAGGGGTGTCGATGGGCTGGCGGGATGATGCACCAGCCCGGTACGCCGCGTTACGCAGCCGGGCGATACTTCAGGCACACACCCGATGGCCATGCTGTCTGCCCCTTTCCACCAGGCCGCCTGCGACCCAATGGCCAGGCGCTACGCGCACCTGCGCGCGCAGACCCTGGCCCTGGCCGCACCGCCCCGCCCACGGCCACCAGCGAGGGCAACTTCGTCGAATCGCAGGCCTTGCACCCAGCGCCTGTGGTGCGTGCCGGCGCGGGCCCGCACCGACGCGCGCTGGCAGTTCAACGGGCTGCGGCTGGCCCGTGACAGCGAGTGAATGACACTCCGCCCCGGTAGATCCACCGACGCAAGAACATGACAACGCGACGCCACGCACTGGGCCTGGCCGCCGGCGGGCTGCTGGCCCCCCCGCTTGCCTGGGCACAGTCAGACGCGCTGCCACTCACGCCCGCGGCACCCCCGCCTGCGCCAGTTGCCGACGCCCTGGCCGGCCTGGACACCTGGCTCGAAGCGCAGCGCGTGGCCTGGCGCGTGCCGGGCCTGGCCGTGGCGCTGGTCAAGGACGGGCAGGTGGCCTACCTGAAGGGTTTCGGCTTTCGCGACGCGGCGCAGACGCTGCCCGTCAACACCGACACGCTGTTCCGCGGCGCCTCGACCACCAAGGCCTTTTGCGCCGCGCTGGTGGCCATGCTGGTGGACGACGGCAAGCTGGCGTGGGACGCGCCCGCCACCACCTACCTCCCCGAGCTGGGTTTTGCCGGCGGTGACGAGTACCGCTCGGTGAGCCTTCGCGACATGCTCAGCCACCGCACGGGCCTGCCGCGCCACGAACTGCTGTGGTACCACAACCAGACCCTGACCGCGCAGGGCCTGGTCGCGCGGCTCGCCCACCTGGAGCTGAGTGCACCGCTGCGCGCCAAGTACCAGTACAACAACCTGATGTACGCGCTGGCCGGGCTGGCCATCGAGCGCGTCTGCGGCCAGAGCTGGCAGACATTCGCCCAAGCGCGGCTGTTCGATCCGCTGG
>JANOLY010000653.1:0-11135 GCA_031420055.1 Burkholderiales bacterium
GGGCGCAGGCGGGCGCTGTAGGTCTTGGCAAAGGCGGTCAGGCGGGCGTCGTCAGCGCCCAGCCGCTTCAGCGCCGCCAGCGCCATCGGCAAGTGGTTGCTCAGGCCGGTGGCGCCGTACTCGGCATCAAAGCGCCCGCTGTCGTCAAGCAGCTCGATGAACGTCATGCTGCAACCGCCTGCTCCAGCGCGTCGATGAACATCGCCGCCACGTCGAAGCCCGTCTGTTGCGTGACTTCGGCGAATCCCGTGGGGCTGGTGACGTTGATCTCGGTGAGGCAGTCGCCAATCACGTCCAGCCCCACCAGCAGCAAGCCGCGCGCGGCCAGCAGCGGGCCGATGTGCTCGGCAATCTCGCGGTCGCGCGCGCTCAAGCGCTGCGCCACGCCCTTGCCGCCCACGGCCAGGTTGCCGCGGATCTCGCTGCCCTGGGGAATGCGCGCCAGCGCAAAGGGCACCGGCTTGCCGGCGATGACCAGCACGCGCTTGTCGCCCTGGGTGATTTCGGGCAGGTACTTCTGCACCATCAGCGTCGTGGCGCCGCCGCGGTTGAGTGTCTCGACGATGCTGCCCAGGTTCAACCCGTCGGGCCCGACGCGGAAGATGCCCATGCCGCCCATGCCGTCCAGGGGTTTCAGGATGATGTCGCCATGCTCGGCGTGGAAGCGCTTCACGTCGCCTTCATCGCGCGTCACCAGCGTGGGGCCGATGAACTGCGGGAACTCCAGGATGGCCAGTTTCTCCGGGTGTTCACGCAGCGCCGCAGGATGGTTGAAGACATGTGCGCCTTCGCGCTCGGCCTGGCTGAGCAGGTGCGTGGCGTAGAAGTACTCGCTGTCAAAGGGCGGGTCCTTGCGCATGATCACCGCGTCCACCTCGCACAGCGGCTGCTGGCGTTCGTCGGGTGCGGACTGCGCGGCGGTGAACCAGGCGTGGGCATGCGTGCCAGCGGCGCCGGTGAGCGTGATGTCACGCACGAAGCCCGTCACCGGCTCGCCGCGCTGCCAGCGCAGGTCCTTGGGCGTGCAGGCCATCAGCGTGTGGCCGCGCGAAGCCGCCTCGCGCATCATCGCGAAGCTGCTGTCCTTGTAGGTCTTGAAGGTCTCCAGCGGGTCGGCGACGAAAAGCAGTTTCATGGTTTCTCCAGCAAGCGCACCCGGCCGCGTCTGGCCCAGGGGCCGCCACTGTGGCACAAGCCATGTGCAGCGCCGCACTCACGGGGCTCAAGTTGCAACCGCAGTTGACGATGGTGTGACTATCGAGGTGCCCCATGTGCCGACTTGCAGCCTATCTGGGTGAACCGCTCTTTCTTGAAGAGCTGATCGCCAAACCTCGCCACTCGTTGATGCGCCAGTCGCTGCACGCCGAAGAGGCCAAGGCCGTGACACAGGGCGATGGCTTTGGCATCGGCTGGTATGGCGAGCGCGATGACCCCGGCGTGTACCGCGAGGTCATGCCCGCCTGGAGCGATGACAACCTGCTTGCGCTGTCGCAAACGATCAAGTCCCCGCTGTTCTTTGCCCACGTGCGCGCGGCCACGGCCGGCGGCATTGCGCGCCAGAACTGCCACCCCTTCCGCCACGGCCGCTACCTCTTCATGCACAACGGGCAGATCGGCGGCTATGGCCAGTTGCGCCGCACGCTGGAAGCGCGGCTGCCCGACACGCTGTACGCCGAGCGCCGCGGTGCTACCGATTCCGAGTTGCTGTTCCTGCTGGCGCTGCACCTGTCCGGCCGGGGCCTGCCTGTCGAACAAGCCATGACCCAAGTGCTCGACGACACCATGGCCTTGATGCGTGAACACGGCATCACGCAGCCGCTGCGCTTTGCCGCCGTGCTGGCCGACGGCGAGCAGTTGCACGCCTTTCGCATCGCCAGCGACGGCCACCCGCCCACGCTGTACCTGCGCCGCACGGCCAGCGGCACCGTCATCGCCAGCGAACCGCTGTGCGACCACGAGAGCGGCTGGCAGATGCTGCCCGACGGCGCCGTGGTGTCGGTACATGCGCGCGGCCACCACATAGCCCAACACGCCTCGCACACCGCATTGGCCGCCGCGTAGGCGCGCAAGCGCGGATGCGCGACGGTGTGGTCAAGCCCGCACGCGCAGCACACCCCTGGCCAGCGCCGGGCCGGGTCGGGGTGGGCTTCGCGCCCAGCAAGGCCTGACTCCGGACCTGCCCTATCCTCACGCGAGTGGACAGGTGCCTAGGGGCCAGGATCGCCCGGCACGGCCCGTGGCTGGCTGCCCACCCCCGGGTTGCGTACAGCCCGTCACTCGCAAGCGGAGGCAGACCGATGAATCCGATGACCAGGCTCTCGACCAAGCCTACAGGCGGCATTGCGAGCAGGCTCGCAAAGGCAGGCGCCCGCGGGTTTGCAGGTGTGCTCACCGCGCTGTTGCTCCTTGGGCTTTGCGCGGCGGCGGCAGCCCAGGACGCCAACATAAAGCAGCCCGTCGCCGACCTTGAACGGCTGCTCGCTGCCGAACCGCTGGTGATCACGCAGGCCGCGAACAGCCGCCCGACCGCCCAGGGGGACATCACCCTGCGTGCAGAAGTGTCCTTCGGTGGCGCGCCCCCGCTGCGCGTGAAGCTGCGCAAGGCCGACCCGGGCGCCGAGGTGTTCAACAACGTGCCGCGTTACGACCTTGCCGCCTACGAATTGCAGAAATTGTTTCTGGATCCAGCTGAATACGTGGTGCCGCCGACCGCCTTGCGTTTTGTCTCACGCGCGGATGTCGCCAAGTACCAGCCGCAAACATTGCGTACCTTCTCGGGCGCCGACCAGGTTCTGACCGTGGTGCAGTACTGGCTCGACGACATCGCGTCGCCGGCTGATGTCTACAGCGCAGCCAGGTTCGACGCAGACCCCCTGTATGCACGCTACATCGGGCAACTGAATGTGCTCACCTACCTGATCGAGCATGGCGACTCGAACCTCGGCAACTTTCTCATTGGAAGGGCCGCAACCGGCGCGCGTGTGTTTTCGATCGACCACGGCGTCGCGTTCGCCTCCGTGGGCAGCGACCGCGGCGAAGCCTGGAAGGACATGCGCATCAAACGCTTGCCGGCCGACACGGTCGCAAGACTTCGCACCATCACCCTGCCGGTGCTCGAACAGCGCCTGGGCGTGCTGGCGCAATGGAAGCTCGAGGGTGACCGCTACGTCCCCGTCGCCCTCGGGGAGAACCTCGGGACGCGCCGTGGTGTTCGGCGCGGCGAGAAGGACCTGCAGATGGGCTTGACCTACAAAGAGATCACCTCGGTGCATTGGCTGCTTGGCCGCTTGCTCAAGCGCGTCGATGCGGGGGAGATCACGCTCGTGCCCGCGTCGAAGTGAGGGCCGCCAACGTGCGAAGGCCGGGCCGGCGCCATTCTGCCGCCGCCTGGCTCCTGAGCCTGGCCGCCATGGCCGGGCTGGTCTGGCCGCTGCCAGCGCTGGCGCAGGCAGCGCAAGTGACGCAAATGTCGCCGGTAGCGCAGGTGCAGTGGCACGGCGTGGAACGGGTGCTTGCATTCGCCGACGTGCATGGCGCCTATGCGGAGTTGACGGCGCTGCTCGGCGAAACCGGCATCACCGATGGCCAGGGCCGCTGGGCGGCCGCAAAGGCCCATGTCGTCAGCCTGGGCGACTTGCTCGACCGCGGCGCCGATTCGCGCAAGGTCATGGACCTGCTGATGCGTTTGCAGGGCGAGGCCCGGGCAGCCGGCGGGCAACTGCACGTGGTGCTGGGCAACCACGAAACAATGAACGTGCTGGGTGACTTGCGCTACGTGGACATCGGCGAATACCTTGCCTATGCCGACCTCGAGTCCGCCTCCGAGC
This sequence comes from Burkholderiales bacterium, assembly GCA_031420055.1. Taxonomy (GTDB): domain Bacteria; phylum Pseudomonadota; class Gammaproteobacteria; order Burkholderiales; family Burkholderiaceae_C; genus Rubrivivax. The sequence continues at coordinate 3,828 of JANOLY010000653.1, forward strand.
GCGCCGAACAGCGCAAAGCCTGGGCGGCAACAGCCGGCGCTGCCACCGGGCCGGCTTTCGAGCGGAGGTTTCCGCCGGGGTACTTCGGTCATCGCGCTGCGCTGTCGGCCAACGGCAAGTACGGCCAGTGGCTGCTGTCGCTGCCCGTGGCCATCACGATCAACGACACCCTCTTCATGCACGCGGGACCGTCGAGCGCCCTGCGCGGCATGGGCTTGCAGGAGCTCAACCTGCGCTATCGCACGGCAATGACCGACTACCTGGGCATGGCCAGGCAGCTTGAGCAGGCACGGCTGTTGCAGACCGGGGACGCTTTCGACCTGCGCGTGAAGCTGGCACGCGAACGACTCGCGACGCTGACAGCGGCTGCGTCGACGGGTGGCCGGGCGGTCGATGGCGCGCTCAGCGGCGTGGTGCAGCAGTTCGCGGCGGCCGACGACCATGCACTGCTTTCTGCTGACGGCCCCAATTGGTATCGCGGTGCCGCACTGTGCAGGGAAGCCGCTGAAGCCGATGTGCTTTTGCCGTTGCTGCAACAGTTCGGGGCCACGCGACTGGTCATTGGGCACACCCCCACGCGCGACGCACGCGCCGTCACACGCTTTGACGGGCGCGTGGTGAAACTGGATGCCGGCATGAACCGCGCGGCCTACGGCGGGCGCGCCGTTGCGCTAGAGCTGCAAGCGAGCGGACTCAGCCTGCGCTACGCCGGCGAGCCAGAAGCAAAGCAACTGCAGCCGGAAGCGCTCTTCGTCGCGCCCAAGGAAGTCGACGATGCCAGTGTGCTGGCGGCGCTGAGCGAGGGCGAGGTCAACGTCACGGCCCCGCGGGGACCGAACGAGTTGAACGTCTCGGTGTCCCACGCGGGCAGACTCACGCCCGCGGTCTTCCAGGTGCGCAATGCGGGCGCGGCGCGCAAGGAAGTCGCGGCCTACCGGCTTGATCGCCAGCTCGGTCTGGGCATCGTGCCGGTGACCGTGGAGCGCGTGGTGCAGGGCCAGCATGGTGTGCTGCAGGGCCGGCCGCACAACTGGGTCACGCTGACCGAGGTGCAGCGCCAGTCCTTGCGCAGAAGTGACTGGTGCGATGCAGAGCCCCAATACCAACTTGTCTATGCCTTCGACACGCTGATCGGCAACGATCGCCGCACGCCTGAATCACTGTTGTTCGACAGCGATGCCTGGTTCGTCTACGTGACGGCGCACGACCGCGCTTTCGGTGCGACGACCGCGATCCCCGCCTACCTCAAGGCGCGCCCGCCTTCGACGGGGGCCGAGCTGCGTCGTCGGGTTGCAGCGCTGACTGCGGCCAATCTGGCGACTTCACTCGGTGAACTGGTCGACGAGAAGGGGCGCAGGGCCATCCTGGAACGCCGCGACGCCTTGTTGGCGCTGCCCGCGGGGGCGGGTGCGGATGCAGTTGCGAAGAGCCGCTGAAACAAGCGCAAGCGCTGTCTTCTAGCCCGCGCCGCCCAACCAGGCGCGGATCCGCTCTGCCAGTTGCTGCACCAGGCTGCGCGGCATTTCACCAGCCGCCTTGCCGTCGAGCGCAGCTTGCAGACTCTGTGCATCGCGCTGCTGGTGCTGCACCATCTGAGCGGCCAGCACATCGGCCAGCCCGGGCCGGACCACCAGCATCGGCGCCAGTTGGGTGCGACCGAACTCGTACAACAGCACGGGGCTCAGTGCCACCACGGTGGCGCTGCGCGCTTCGCCGGTCAGCATCGCCATCTCGCCGAAGACGCTGCCAGGGCCAAGCACGTTGGCGCGCTTTGCTTCAGCCAGGCCGGGCACCTGCACGTCCAGGGCGCCTTCAACGACAACGAACATCGAGTCGCCAGGCTCGCCCTGTTGCACCACGGCTTGCCCGGCAGGCACCGGCCGCAGCAGCAACACTTCGGCCAGCATGGAGCGTTCCTGCGCTGTCAGCACCCGCAGCAGTTCGACGGTGGACAGCACTTTCAGGCGGTCGCCCATGGTCTTGTGGTCCAAGGGCCGCACCGCGGGTGGCTCCGCGGGCCAGCCCCCAAACTGGTCTGGCAGTCCGGCGGGCCGCAACCCGGCCATCACCATGTGCCTTTGCACGCAGCGCAGCAGGATGTGCCGGGCCGGGCCCTTGCCGCGTTTGCGTGGGTCGAGCAGGTAGACGATGCGCCAGGTCACGCCCGCGCCGTCGATGCGGCAGATGCGCAGCTTGGGTGGCCTGTCACCGGCCGTGGCGCCCAACGCCCAGGCTTCGGTGGCCGCCGCGGTCAGCACGCGCTCGGCCAGTGTCTGGTCGACATCCCAATGCAGTGTGAGGTCGGCTTCGAGTTCGCTCACTGGCGAGGGGTAGGACAAGTTCTCGACGATGGCCTCAGCAACCGCGCTGTTCGGGATGCTGATCAGGTTGTCCTCCGGCGTGAGCAGCCTCGTGCTGCGCCAGTTGATCTCGCGCACGGAACCGAAGAGTGGCTCGCGCTGGCCGCGCACGCGAAGGCAGATGAAGTCGCCGAGATCGAACGGTTTTTCGATGTTCAGCGCAATGCCGCTGAAGAAGTCGGCCAGGATGCCGCGCATCGCCAGCCCCAGCACCACGCCCAGCACGCCGGTGGTGGCCAGAACGGGGGTCAGCGCCAGCTCCCAGCTCTGCCGCAGCAGCACCGTCACACCCACAACGAACACCAGCATCGCCGTGAACTGGCGCAACAAGCCAGGCGCCCGCATGCCTATCCACCACGGCACCAGCCTGTCCCAGAGCAAGATGTCCAGGGTCCGCACCACCAACCAGGTGCCCGCCAGCCAGCCAGCCGACTCGATGAGCCGCAGCGCCACATCGTTGGCCATGCCGGTGTGCAACAAGACCCAGGGCGCGACTTGGCGCAAGAACAGCAGCACGCCCAGCAGCAGCGCCGGCGCGATCAGGCGCGCCCAGCTGGCCAGGCGGTTGCTGGCCAGTGCGTGCTCGTCCTTCAAGCCCGTCGCCCTTTCACTGCCAGCGTTCGGCACGGCAGCACTTGCAGGGCGTGGTCCCCTGCGACGCAGGCGGCGGTGTGACTTTCGATCATCGTGCCAACGATACAGCGGCGTCACGCGGCGAGCCGCGCGCCCACCGGTAATGTCAAACACGGCGCCTGTGCTGAAAGAGGGGATCAAAAGGGGACCGTCCCCTTTCTTACTTTCTGACGGCAGCCTGCGCCGCGTCAGGCGCTTCTGCGCAGCACACCCCAGGCCAGCGCGCCAGCCATCACGCCCCAGAAGGCGGGGCCCACGCCCCACAGCGTCAAGCCGCTGGCGCTGACGACAAAGGTGATGAGCGCCGGCTCGCGCTGCGCGTCGTCCTTCAGCGCCGCGGCCAGCCCCGCGCCTATGGTGCCCAGCAGCGCCAGCCCAGCCAGGGCCAGCACCAGCACCTTGGGGAAAGCGGCGATCAAGCCCACCACGGCCCCGGCCAGCAACCCCGTGACGATGTAGAACACGCCCGCCGCGGCGCTGGCCACCCAGCGCCGGGCCGGGTCGGGATGGGCTTCACGCCCCATGCAGATGGCCGCGGTGATGGCCGCCAGGTTCAGCGCAAAGGCGCCAAACGGCGCCAGCAACAACGTCGCCAAGCCGGTGGTGGCGACCACCGGCGAGACCGGCGTGGCGTAGCCTGCCGCGCGCTGCGCCACCACCCCGGGCAGGTTCTGCGAGGCCATGGTCACCACGAACAGCGGCAGCGCGATGCCCATGGTGGCGGCCAGGCTGAAGCTGGGCATGGTGAACACAGGGGTGGCCAGTTGCCAGGGCACGGCGGCAAAGTGCAATTGCCCGCGGGCCAGCGCCAAGGCCATGCCGACCAACAGCACACCCGGCACGGCATAACGCGGCCACCAGCGCCGGCCCAGCAGGTAGGCCACGAACATCACCGCCACCAGCGCGAAGTCGCCCTGCGCCGCGGCAAAGGCATCAAAAGCAAAGCGCGCCAGCACACCGGCCAACAGCGCCGATGCCAGCGCCTGCGGGATGCGGTTCATGGCGCGTTCGAACCAGCCGCTGACCCCCGCCACGGTGATGAGCAGCGCGCAGACCATGAAAGCACCGACGGCGTCGGCCATGCCCACGCCGGCCCCGGCCGTCACCAGCAGCGCCGCGCCGGGCGTGGACCAGGCTGTGAGCACCGGCTGGCGGTAGTGCAGGCTCAGCCCCAAGCTGGTCAAGCCCATGCCCAGTCCCAGGGCCCAGATCCACGACGCCGTTTGCTCGGGCGTGGCGCCCAGCGCGGCGGCGGCCTGGAAGACGATCACCACCGAACTGGTGAAGCCCACCAGCACGGCCACGAAGCCGGCGACGACGGCGCCGAGCGAGAGGTCTTTCCACATGCGCCAAGCATAGTGGGCGCGGCAGCGCCGACTGCCCGGCGCGGGGCGCTACAGCTGCAGCTTGCCCGCAAACACCACCGGCCCGGTGGGCGTGCCGGTGGGTGATCCGCCCGGTGGCTCGATGCTGACCGCCAGTGCGGCCGTGCCGCCGCGCAGCAGCGTGGCCGGCAGCTTGTCGCGTTGCAGCACGGTGGCGCCGCTGGCCGAGATGAGGCCCAGCGAGCGCGGCGCGCCTTCGGGCGGGACGGACCACAGCTCGAACACGCGGTCGGCCTGCAGCGCCACGGGCAGCAGCGGGCGCGTCACCAGCGCACGGCCATCGCCACTGAGGCTGGCCACGAAGGTGCCGGCCGTGCCGGCGTCAGCACCCGTGCTGGCCAGCACCACCACCACCGGCGCCAGGGCCGGCGGCGGGCTGGCCAGCAGCACGGCCAAGGTCACCACGGCCACGCTGGCCAGGGCCGACAGCCCGCGCCACAGCGCCAGCCGGCTCCACCAGGACAGCGGGGCCGCGGCGGCAACCGCCGGCCACAAACGGCGTTCGATGGCCTGCCACACACGCGCTGGTGGCGCTTGCGGCGGCAGCACGCCGGTCAGCGGCATCAGGCGCAGCTGCCATTCGCGCACAGCAGCCTGCAGGGCCGGATGGCTGGGCAACAAGGCCTCGAAGCGGCGGCGGGCGCGGCCACGCAAGGTGCCGGCCACGTACTGCGCGGCCAGGGCGTCGGCAAGGGTGGGGCGGGCGTAGTCCATGTCAGGCCGCTCCGCCGCTGTCACGCAGCGCACCGCGCTCCAGACAGGTCTTCAGCGTGGCCAGCGCGCGGCGCACCCAGCTCTTCACCGTGCCCAGCGGCTCTTGCAGTTGCGCGGCCACCTCGGCGTGGGACAGGCCGTCGAAAAAGGCCAGCGCCACGCTCTGGCGCTGCGGTGGGCTCAGCCGCTCCATGCACTGCGACAGCTCGCGCGCATCGCTGGCCTGGCCCAGCAGGTCCAACGGACCCGGGGTATTGCTGGCCACCTGGTCAACCAGGTTGTCGCTGTCGTCGTCGCCATCGCCGTGCAGGCTTTGCGTGCGCGGCTGGGTGCCCGTGCGGCGCAGGCTGTCGATGGCACGGTGGCGGGCGATGTGGGTCAGCCAGGTCAGCGGCTGGCTGCGCGCAGCGTCGAAGCCGGCAGCGGATTTCCACACCGACACGTACACCTCCTGCAGCAGGTCTTCGGCCAGCGCGCGGTCGCGCTGGATGCGCAGCACGACGGCAAACAGGTGGCCGCTGGTGCGCTCGTACAGCCCGGCAAAGGCCGCGCGGTCGCCCAGCCCGGTGCGGGCCAGCAGGTGGGCGAGTTCACGGCTCTTGTGGGGCCAGTCGTCGGGTGGGGCGGGGTGATAGTTGCTCATGGGGCTGCTCATCGTCGGTACCTACAATCATGCCCATGCTGCAATTGAATTGTCGACCCCCCTCGGCACCCGTGGCCAAGCGGGTGTCGGCTGTGGCCGGTGGCTGGTCGCCGAGCTGCCGCGACGTGTCCTGAGCCATGCCCCGCCACCGACCTCCCACCCCCGCGCTGGCCGGCACGCCAGACGACATCGAGGCGCAGTTCTACCAAGCCCTGCAACGCGGCGACATCGAACGCCTGATGGCCGTGTGGGCCGACGACGACGAGATCGTCTGCGTGCACCCGGGCGGCCCGCGCGTGGTGGGGCCGCAGGCCATACGCGCCAGCTTCGAGGCCATCTTCGCCAATGGTGGCGTGCCCGCGCAGCCCGGCCAGATCCACCGCCTGCACTGGTTGGGTGGCGCGTTGCACCACCTGGTCGAGCGCATCGACATACGCACCAACGAAGGCCCGCAGACGGCCTGGGTGCTGGCCACCAATGTCTACGTGAAAACCGTACAGGGCTGGCGCCTGGCGGCCCACCATGCCAGCCCGGGCAGCGCGACCGAGCCCGCCTCGCCAGGCGGCGACGGGCCGGGCACGCTGCATTAGTGGACGACTTCCGTGCGCCGCCGTGGTTGCCGGGCGGCAACTTGCAGACGATCTGGGCCGCGGTGGCATCACGCCGCCACCTTGGTGCGGCACCGCAGTTCACGCGCGAACGCTGGGCCACACCCGACGGCGACTTCATCGACGTCGACCACCTGCAAGCCGCGCCCGGTGCGCCCGCGCCCAGCCACCACCTGGTGCTGTTCCACGGCCTGGAAGGCAGCTCGCAAAGCCCGTACGCGCTGGCCTTCGCCAGCGTGGCGCAGCAGCGCGGCTGGGCCTACTCGGTGCCTCACTTTCGTGGCTGTTCGGGCGAGATGAACCTGGCGCCGCGGGCCTACCACTCGGGCGATTTCGAAGAGATCGGCTGGATCCTGCAACGCCTGCGCCAGGGCAGCGCAGCGCCCTTGCGCGCGGTGGGCATCTCGCTGGGCGGCAACGCCTTGCTGCGCTGGGCGCAGGAAGCCGGCGACAGTGCCGCGGCCACGGCCAGCGCGGTGGCCGCCGTGTCGTCGCCCATCGACCTGGCGGCCGCCGGCCGGGCCATCGACCAGGGCTTCAACTGGCTGGTCTACTCGCGCATGTTCTTGCGCAGCATGAAGCCCCGCGCCTTGGCCAAATGGCAACAGCACCCGGGCCTGTTCGACCGCGAACGCCTGGCCGCGGCGCGCACGCTGTACGAGTTCGACAACGTCTTCACCGCCCCGTTGCACGGCTACCGCGACACGCCCGACTACTGGGCCCGCGCCTCGGCAAAGCCGCACCTGGCCAGCGTGCGCATCCCGGCCCTGGTGCTCAACGCCCGCAACGACCCTTTCGTGCCGGCCGCGGCGCTGCCGGGTCAACACGAAGTGGGCCGTTGTGTGACGCTGTGGCAACCGGCGCACGGCGGCCACGTCGGCTTCCCGCAGGGGCGCCCGCCCGGCCACGTGCTGAGCATGCCCACGGCGGTGAGCGACTGGCTGGCCGCCCACGGCTGACACCCC
>JANOLY010000654.1:0-2996 GCA_031420055.1 Burkholderiales bacterium
CGTTGATGTTGAACACCTCCACCCAGTCGTTGTCCTCCACGCCGGCGACCTTCGCATCGTCTTCGCTGATCCACACCACCGGGCCGCCACGGTTGAGCGTCAGCAACATCAGGTTGTCGCTGTAGGTGCTGTGGATGCCCCACTTCTGGTGCGGCGTGATGAAGTTGAGCAAGATCTCCTGGTGGCCGTTGGGCTTTATGTTGTGGATGCCGTGGGTGGTCTTCAAATCCACCGGCGGGCGGTAGCTGCTCAAGGCCTCGCCGAAGGCGATCACCCACGGGTGGTCGAGGTAGAACTGCTGGCGGCCGGTCAGCGTGCGCCAGGGGATGTACTCGTGCACGTTGGTGTAGCCGGCGTTGTAGCTGACGGTCTCGCTCTCGATGCCGCTCCAGGTGGGGCTGCTGATGATCTTGCGCGGCTGCGCCTGGATGTCGCGAAAGCGGATTTTCTCGTCCTCGCGGGATAGCGCCAGGTGGGTGTGGTCGCGGCCGGTCTGCTTGCCCAGCGCCTGCCATGCCTTCACCGCCACATGGCCGTTGGTCTCGGGCGCGAGCTGCAGGATGACCTCGCAGGCGTCGATGTCGGTGACGATCTTCGGCATGCCCTTGCTGACCCCTTCAGCAAGCGTCAGGCCGTTCAGTTGCCCCAACTGTTCAACCTCGGTGCCGGTCTTCCAGCCAATGCCTTTGCCACCATTCCCCAGCTTGTCCAGCAACGGGCCGAGTGCGGTAAAGCGCTTGAACACGTTCGGGAGTCGCGCTCCACCACCGCAATCTGCGGCGCGGTCTTGCCCGGGATCAGCTCGCACTGGCCCTTCTTCCACTCCTTGACGTCGAACGGCTGCGCCAGCTCACCGGCGGTGTCGTGCATGATGGGCGTCAGCACCACCTCCTTCTCCACCCCCAGGTGGCCGACGCAGACCTCGCTGAAGGCCTTGGCAAAGCCCTTGTAGATCTCCCAGTCGCTGCGTGATTGCCACACCGGGTCCACCGCCGCGCTCAACGGGTGGATGAAGGGGTGCATGTCGCTGGTGTTGAGGTCGTTCTTCTCGTACCAGCTGGCGGTGGGCAGCACGATGTCGCTGTACAGGCAGGTGGTGCTCATGCGGAAGTCCAGCGTCACCACGAGGTCGAGCTTGCCGACGGGCGCGTCGTCATGCCAGACGACTTCCGTTGGCTTTGCATCGAAGCCGCCGCCGGGCCGCCCCAAGGCGGCGTCTCCCCCTCGGGGGGCATGGGGGCCAACAGACTCGCCGAGGTCCTTGCCTTGAATGCCGTTCTCGGTGCCCAGCAAGTGCTTGCAGAAGTATTCGTGGCCCTTGCCTGACGAACCCAGCAGGTTGCTGCGCCACACGAACAGCACCCGCGGCCAGTTTTGCGGCGCATCGGGGTCCTCGCAGCTCATCTGCACGCTGCCGTCTTTCAGGCCGCGCACGACATAGTCCTTGGCATCCATGCCCGCCGCCGTGGCATCACGCACCACCTGCAGCGGGTTGGTCTTGAGCTGCGGCGCACTGGGCAGCCAACCCATGCGTTCGGCGCGCACGTTGAAGTCGATCATGCTGCCGGCGTACAGCTTCTTGTCGGTCTCGCTCAATGTGGGCGAGACGATCTCGGCCATGCCCAGCTTTTCGTAGCGCCACTGGTCGGTGTGGGCGTAGAAGAAGCTGGTGCTGTTCATCTGCCGCGGTGGGCGCACCCAGTCGGTGGCAAAGGCCAGCGGCACCCAGCCCGTCTGCGGGCGCAGCTTCTCCTGGCCCACGTAATGCGCCCAGCCGCCGCCGCTTTGGCCGATGCAGCCGCACATCATCAGCAGGTTGATGACGCCGCGGTAGTTCATGTCGGCGTGGTACCAGTGGTTCATCGCCGCGCCGATGATGATCATCGACTTGCCCTGCGTCTTGTGCGCGTTCTCGGCGAACTCCAGCGCCACGGTGATGATCTGCTGGCGCGGCGTGCCGGTGATGCTTTCGGCCCAGGCGGGTGTGTAGGCCGCGTCGTCGTCGTAGTCGCGGGCGCCGGAGCCCAGGCCGCGGTCGATGCCGTATTGCGACACCTGCAGATCGAACACGGTCGCCACCAGGGCTTCGCGGTGATCGCCCGCCTTGCCCAGGCGCAGCCGAACGGCCGGTACCTTGACGAGGTTGACCTCGCCGGCCTGCGCGTTGGACTTGAAATGCGGCGCGCTCACACCGCCGAAGTAAGGCAGCGCCACACCCACGACCTCGAGCGCCTGCGGGCCATCCTCGATCACCGACAGCTTGAGCTTGACCTCGGCGCCGTGGCGCGCTTCCTTGTCTTCGAGGTTCCACTTGCCCTGGTCGCTGCGGCCTTCAGGGCCCCAGCGAAAGCCGATGCTGCCGTGGGGCAGCACGGCACGGCCCGTGGTGTCGAAGGCCACGGTCTTCCATTCCGGGTTGTTGTCCTGGCCGAGACGGCCGTTGAAGTCGCTGGCGCGCAGGTAGCGGTCGGGCACCAGGGTCGTGCTGCCGTCGGGCAGTTGGTGCTCTTTCAACATGACCAGCAGCGGCAGGTCGGTGTAGCGGCGGGCGTAGTTGTCGAAGTAGGGGCTGCGCTGCTTGAAGTAGAACTCGCTCAGCGCCACGTGGCCCATGGCCATGGCCAGTGCCGCGTCGGTGCCCTGCTTGGGGTGCAGCCAGATGTCGGCCAGCTTGGCGACTTCGGAGTAGTCGGGTGTCACCGCCACCGTCTTGGCGCCCTTGTAGCGCACCTCGGTGAAGAAGTGCGCGTCGGGCGTGCGCGTCTGCGGCACGTTGCTGCCCCAGGCGATGATGTAGCTGCTGTTGTACCAATCGGCCGACTCGGGCACGTCGGTCTGCTCGCCCCACACCTGCGGGCTGGCCGGCGGCAGGTCGCAGTACCAGTCGTAGAAGCTCATGCACACGCCGCCGATCAGGCTGAGGTAGCGGCTGCCGGCGGCGTAGCTGACCATGCTCATGGCCGGAATGGGCGAGAAGCCGATGACGCGGTCGGGGC
>JANOLY010000655.1:0-3266 GCA_031420055.1 Burkholderiales bacterium
CATGCTGCAAGTGACCCAGGCGCTGCACCCAGCACCCGTTCGCGCGCCGTCATCCCCATCGTGCCTGAGCCCACGCCACAGCGCAGCTTTCAGGTGCACCGCGACCCGCGTTACTTGGCCAACGCCCGGCTGCTGGCGCGCCGCACCGGTGGTGGCTTGCGTGTCATTGGTGGCGAGATCGTCGCGCCCGGTGAATTTCTGGACTGCGTGGCGGTGGGCAACGACCAGCAATGGGGCTGCACCGGCACGCTGATTGCGCCGAACGTGGTGGTCACCGCCGGCCACTGTGCCGACTTTGCCACCCGCATCTACATCGGCCGCGACGTCAGCAAAAAAGGCAAGGTGGTGCAAGTGGCCCAGCGCGTGCGCCACCCGCAGTACAACAACAAAGGGCATAACGACCTGATGGTGCTGCTGCTGGCCCAGCCGGTGGCTGGCGTGACGCCGCGCGCGCTGGCTGGCAAAACCGTGATCGACAAGGCCAGCGACGGCCGCGTCGTCGGCTTTGGCGCCACCGACAGCGCGGGCATGCTGGGCTACGGCATCAAGCGCTTTGTCGATGTGCCCATCGTCTCTAGCGCCTGCAAAGGCACGCTGGACGGCCAGCAAGACCGCTACATGTACGGCTGCGACAAGGGCCAGGAACTGGTTGCCGGCCGCCCGCTGGCCGAGCGCGACAGCTGCAAAGGCGACAGTGGCGGCCCGTTTTACGTGCCCGACGCGCAGGGCCGCTGGCTGCTGGCGGGCGCCACCTCACGCGCAACCGACAGCGCGATGAGCACCTGCGGTGACGGTGGCATCTATGTGCGCATCGACCGCTACAAAGCCTGGATCGCCGCCCTACCTGGTGTGAAGCTACCTTGAAAACGCAGCGCACAGCGCGCGCGCCGCGGGCGCCGCACCGGGCCCAGGCCCAGGCCCAGGCCCAGGCCCAGGCCCAGGCCCAGGCCCAGGCCGCCAACAGCTCTTCAACGCAGCCCTTGATGGCAGACCTGACCGTTCGCGTGGTCTGGGGCGACCTGGCCCAGGCTGCAGGCGCGGTGTTGCTGGTGGGGCACTACGCCGGTGTGGGGCCCTTGCGTGCTGAAGCCGTGTTGGACCGCTGGGTCTCCAACGCCGCCGAAGGTGATGAGTCGCGGCTCTTGATCACGGACCTGGCGCGGCGCGGCGTGCTGCGCGGCGAACTCGGCGAGCTGCTGTTTTTCCCCGGCCCGGGTGGCCGCCTGGGTGCCGTGGCTGGCATGGGGCAGCCCGGCACTTTCGGCGCGCCGCAGGCACGGCGGCTGGCGCGGACGGTGGCGCAGACGGTGGGCCTGTTGCCGTGGCACACCACGTTGACGACGGTGGTCATCGGCTCTGGCGACGGCAACCTGCCCGTCGAACAAGCGGCGCGCGAATTTCTGGCCGCGTTGGTGGAGGCGCTGGACGCCGACCCCCTGCTCAGCCTGCGCGAGCTGGTTTTTGTCGAACACGCACTGGACCGCGCACTGCGCATCGCCCGAGCGCTGGAAGTTGCAGCGCTGAAACTGGCGCAGCGGCAACACCGCAACCGCCCCATCGTCATCGACCCCGTGTTGGGCGAATGCCCGGGCGGGCGCGTGCCGGCTGACTTCGGCTGCTCGATGCTGCTGGCGGCACTGTGCGGCGACGATGCGCACGCCCGCGACGTGCTGCCCAAGGCGCTGGATGCGCTGCCGGCTGAACTGCGCGAAGACGTCAGCGCCTGGCTGCGCCAGCGGGCAGCGCCTGAAGCCAGCCCGGCACAGCTGCGCCGGGCGGCCCTGCGCTTGCGCTTGCTGCCCGACGATGAACCGTCGCTGGCCAGCCCGGTGCCGGTGCGCATCACCTGCACCCATGACGGCCAAGACCTGCGCATGACCGCCATCACCGCCAGCACCGCCGTGCCCGAACGGGTGCTGCTGCGCAAGTTGGCGCTGGCGCAGCGCGCCGGCGAACGGGCGCGGCACGCCACACTGGCCAACCGCGCCGAGACCGGGCGGCGGCTGCGCCTGCACCTGATGCACAGTGACTTCAGGCCGCTGCTGGAGGGCCTGGACCCGCTGGTGCTGGAGCTGGACGCCGAAACGGCAGCGCTGCCCTGGGAGATGCTGCCGGCCGTCGAGAGCGGGCGCGCGATGGCGCTGAACCGACCGCTGGCACGGCAGCTGCGCACCCGCTACAGCCCACGCCCTTTTGAGCTGGCGCGCCACAGCGACTGGCAGGCGCTGGTGATCGGTGACCCGGCCAGTGGGCAACTGGCGCTGCCCTCAGCGCACGAAGAAGCACGGGCCGTGGCGAAGCTGCTGAAAAAACAAGGCCTGCACTGCACGCTGCTGCTGGGCGCACCCGACCCCGGCACCGGTGCCGGCCCGGTGGAAGGTATCGGGCCAGCCGACTACGCCGAAGTCATCGACAGGCTGCTTTCAGGCGCCTACGATTTGGTGCATTTCTGTGGCCATGCGGTGCATGACACACAGCGCACGGGCCGCAGCGGCTGGGTTTTTGACGACTTGCAGCTGCTGTCGGGCACCGACCTTGAAGGCGCCGAGCGCGCGCCACGGCTGGTGTTTGCCAACGCCTGCGCGTCTGCGCAGCTGCAACAGCCGGCAGGCGCCGGCCTGCTGGAAGGCCTGGTGGACACCTTTTTTCAACAAGGTGTGCGGCACTACATCGGCACGGCCTGGTCGGTGCCTTCAGAACCTGCGCGGCAACTGGCGCTGGCGTTTTACGACGCACTTTTTGGCACCGAACGCTGCAGCGTGGGTGAAGCGCTGCTGGCGGCGCGACAGGCCGTGCATGCAGAAGAAAGTGCTGCTGCGGTGGCTGAAGGCCAGATGGACACTGCCGAAGGCGCAGCCACTGAAGGACAAAGCGCGGCGACCTGGGCCGCCTATCAACACTATGGCGACCCGACCGAGCGTTTTGACCGGCCGCCGCCAGAACAAGAACAGACCAGCGCAACCGCAACCCGCCCCCGCATCAAACCCACCCCACGCAGGAGCAAAGCCCCCTGATCGTGACCCCCGACTCCAGCGCCCGCTTCATCCTCAAAACCAAGCCGCCGAAGGCAGTGGGTAGCGTCAAGCTGCCGCTGTTGCATGCCTTGCCCAAGCCGCCCGCAGCCCAGCCCACTCGGGCGCGTCCAACTGCCGTTTTTAGCTTGAAAGGGTGAAAGCGGGGAAGGGTTGAGCGTGGCTGTCAGCCGACCAACAGACCTGGCTGCCGCGCTGCAACCAGCAAGCCTTGGCGCTGATCGAACGCCAGGG
>JANOLY010000656.1:0-3955 GCA_031420055.1 Burkholderiales bacterium
GAAGACGTGATCCGCATCCCCGGCTACTACAGCGGCGCCGAAGACCGGCTGGCCATCTTCGACGCCACCGGCAGCGCAGCCAAGTGGCTGGCGGTGTTCGCAGGCGGCTCGCACAGCATGTTCACCGACCGCAACGGCACCGGCGGCCTGGCCCTGAACCCGCAGGTCAAGGCCGCCACGCGCGAACTGTCGCTGGCCTTTGTGCGCAAGGTGGTCGACGGCGACAGCGGCGAGCTCGAAGGCTGGCCGCGCCGCCACGCCGGCATCTTGGCGCGCTTCACGGCAGCGGGCTGAAGAAACGGCCGACTCGCCGGCTTACTCGGCCTTGATGTTGGCGCGCTGGATCACGGCTTTCCAGCTGTCGAACTCGTCGCGGTAGGTCTTGCTGAACTGCGCCGGCGTGCCACCGGCCACTTCGGCGCCGGTCTTGCTGAGCCGCTCAATGACCTCGGGCGAGCGCAGGATGGCGCCCAGCTCGCGGTTCAGCCGCTGCACGATCTCTGGCGGTGTGCCGGCCGGCGCAAACACTCCAAACCAGTTGCTGAACTCCATGCCCGGCACGCCGATTTCGGTGAAGGTGGGCACGCCCGGCAGTGACGCCGAGCGGCGCGCGCCCGTCACCGCCAGCGGCCGCACCCGCCCACCGCTGATGTGCGGTTGCGCCGAGACCACGCTGTCCATCAAGAACGCGATCTGCCCGGCGATCAGGTCCGTCACCACCAGCCCGGTGCCGCGGTAAGGGATGTGCACGGCAAACAGCCCGCCCGCGCGCCACTTCAGCATCTCGGCCGACAGGTGGGGGTAGGTGCCAATGCCGCTGGAGCCGAAGTTGTACTTGCCAGGTTGGCCTTGATGAGCTTGATGAGGTCTTGGGCGGTGTTGGCCGGCGAATCCTTGCCCACCACCAGCACGCTGGGCGCGTTGGCCACGTGAGAGACTGGCGCGAAGTCCTTGAAAGCGTCATACGGCATCTTGGGGTTCAGCGCCGGGCCTATGGAGTGGGTGGAACTGGTGGCCATCAGCAGCGTGTAGCCGTCGGGCGCGGCCTTGGCCACCATGTCCGCGCCTATGCTGCCACCAGCGCCGGGCTTGTTGTCCACCACCACCTGCTGGCCCAGCGCGGTGGCCAGGCTTTGCGCCAGGGTGCGGCCGATGATGTCGGTGGCGCCGCCGGCCGGGAAGGGGATGACCAGGCGGATGGTCTTGGCAGCCGGCCAGGCCTGCGCCCAGATGGTCGCGGGCCAGGCTGCGGCGGCGATCACCGTGCAGGCCAGCAGCAACTTCAAAGCCGGCAGGCGCAAGGCCCAGGGGCGGGACGGGACGATGGTCATGGTCATGTGCTTTCGGTTCTCATGCAGGTTCGGGGTTACCCGCGGTTGTACGCCAAAACCCGGCGCTGGGCGCGATCGGCCCGCAGCACATTCAGCCCGCGGCTTTGACCACAGCGTAGCGGGCCAAGGTCTTCAAACGCGTTTCGTTGTGCGACACCACGGGTTGCGGGTAGTCGCGGCCCAGCACCAACCCGGCGGCCTGCAGCTCGATGGGGCCGGCCAGCCAGGGCGCGTGGATCAACTTGGTCGGCAACGCCGCCAGCTGCGGCAGGTAACGGCGGATGAAACGGCCGTCGGGGTCGAACTTCTCGCTCTGGTTGACGGGGTTGAAGATGCGGAAGTAGGGCTGGGCGTCACACCCGCTGCTGGCCGCCCACTGCCAGCCGCCGTTGTTGGCGGCGAGGTCGAAGTCGTTCAGGTGAAGGGCGAAGTAGGCCTCGCCGCGGCGCCAGTCCAGGCCCAGGTCTTTGCTCAGGAAACTGGCCACCACCATGCGCAGGCGGTTGTGCATGTAGCCGGTCTGGTTGATCTGGTGCATGGCCGCGTCCACCAGCGGGTAGCCGGTGCGGCCTTCGCACCAGGCCGCGAACAGCTCGTCAGCGTGCTTGCCGTGGTCCCATTTGATGCGGTCGTAGGCCGGCTTGAAGGCGTGGCCCACGACACGCGGGTGGTGGTGCAGCACCTGGTGGTAAAAGTCGCGCCAGATCAGCTCGGACAGCCACACCGCAGCGCCGCGTGAACCGGCCGCGCTGCGGGCATGGGCCTCGCGCGCCAACTGGCGGATGGACACGGTGCCAAAGCGCAGATGCGTGCTGAGGTAGCTGGGCCCCTTGATGGCGGGGAAGTTGCGGGTCTGGTCGTAGTCATCGATGCGCTGCAGAAAGTCGGCCAGCAATTCCGCCGCGCCGGCCGGTCCCGAGGGCAGTTTCAGGGTGTGCAGGTTGGTGGGCAAAAAGCCGATCTGCGCTAGCAGGGGTACGCCGGCCATGCCCACGGGCACCGCTGCCAGCGCGCCCGCATGGTGGGCCACGGCGTGGGCATGCAGGTCGCTGTCTTGCAGCCGCTTGAGCCAGGCGTTTTTGTAGGGCGTGAAGACGCTGAACGCTGATCCGCCCAGTGTCAACACCTCGCTGCGTTCGAAGACCACATGGTCCTTCATGGTGTGCAGCGTCACACCGGCGTTCGCCAGCAGGCCACGCACGCGGGCGTCGCGGGCCAGGGCGGCGGGCTCGTCGTCGTGGCTGGCGTAGACGGCCTGCACACCCAGGGCGGCGGCCAACTGCGGCACTTCTTCATGGGCCCAGCCGTGGCGCACGAGCAGCCGGGCGCCGTCCACACCGTGCGACGCGGCCAATGCACGAATCTGCGCATCGACACCGACCAGGCTGTCGCGGATGAACTCGACCCGGCGGTCGCTGCGGGGCAGGGGATCGAGGATGTCGCGGTCAAAGACAAAACAGCACCACACCTGGCGCGCCGCGCGCAACGCGTGGTGCAGCGCGGCGTGGTCGTCGGTGCGCAAATCGCGGCGCAACCAGACCAGTGCGCGTTCGAAGGGTTTGTTCATGGCCCGGGTAGTGTGGCGCCGGAATAAAATGCGCGCATGGCATCCGCTGACCGTATCGACCTGACCAATCAGTTCCTGATTGCCATGCCCGGCATGGCCGACGACAACTTCGCCGGTTCGGTGGTCTATATGTGCGAGCACATCGAGCGAGGTGCGCTGGGGCTGGTGCTGAACAATCCCATAGTCATCTACCTGCGCAACTTGTTCGAAAAAGTCGAGATCAACCTCGACCGCCAGGAACTGGCCGAGCAACCCGTCTACTTCGGCGGCCCGGTGCAGACCGAGCGCGGCTTCGTGCTGCACGAAAAGCAGCCGGGCGGCACGGTGCCGTACAACTCCACCATGTCAGTGCGCGGTGGCCTGGACATGACCACCAGCAAGGACGTGCTCGAAGCCCTGGCCGATGGCAGTGGCCCGAAGAAGGTGCTGGTCACCCTGGGCTGCAGCGGCTGGCAGGCCGGGCAGCTGGAAGACGAACTCGGCCGCAATGGCTGGCTGACCGTGGACGCCGACCCGGCCGTCATCTTCGACACGCCCATCGCGCAACGCTACGACCGCGCCGTGTCGCTGCTGGGGTTTGACCCGCGCATGCTGTCGCAAGAGGCCGGGCATGCATGACGGCACCGCGGCGGACGCGCCGCAGACCTGTTTGGCCTTCGACTTCGGCACCCGGCGCATCGGTGTGGCCAGTGGCAACGCCCTGCTGGGGCGAGGCCAGGCGCGCTGCACGCTTCAGGTTGTGGGCAGCCAGCATTTCGACGCCATCGGCAAGCTCATCCAAGAATGGCAGCCCGCCGCGTTGGTGGTGGGCGTGCCCTTCCACCCCGACGGCGCGGCGCACGAAAACACGGCCAAGGCACGCCGTTTCGCGCGCCAGTTGCACGGCCGCTTCAAGCTGCCCGTGCACGAGGTCGACGAGCGCTACAGCACCACCGAAGCGCTGGCTTCGGGCGCCAGCGATGCCGACGCCGAGAGTGCGGCGCTCATCCTGACCCAGTTCTTCAACCAGTTGCAAGACGCCGCCACCCATGCTGCAGCTTGACGCCGAGGCGCTCTA
>JANOLY010000657.1:0-8216 GCA_031420055.1 Burkholderiales bacterium
TCGTCGCGGTGTTTTTCGATGGCGCTGGCGTAGCGTTCGGTGAACTGCCCGCTGCTGCCCAGCAGGCCGGGGTTGAGCAGGTTCATGATGGACCACAGGTCGGCCAGGCGGTTTTCCACCGGCGTGCCGGTGAGCGCCAGGCGGAACGCTGCCGGCAGCGTGGCGATGGCCTTGACGCGCTTGGTGGCGGCGTTTTTCAGCGCCTGCGCTTCGTCCAGCACCAGCGTGGCCCAGGGTTGGTCGGGCGTGCGGGCGGCAAAGGCCTCGATGTCGATCTGCACCAGCGCGTAGCTGGCCACCACCACGTCATACGCGCCAGCGCTTTGCAGCACGGCGGCGCGTTCGCCTTCGCCGTACACCACCACGCGCAGGCTGGGCGCAAAACGTTCGGCCTCGGCCGCCCAGTTGGCGCACACGGAGGTCGGCGCAATCACCAGCGCCGGGCCCAGTTCTGCGCGCTGCAGCAGCAGCGCCAGGGTCTGCACGGTCTTGCCCAGGCCCATGTCGTCGGCCAGGCAGGCGCCCAGGCCGGCGTGCGCCAGGCGCACCATCCAGGCGTAGCCTTCGGCCTGGTAGCTGCGCAATTGCGCCTGCAGGGCGGCCGGGGGTTCGGGGTTCAGCGCCGCGGCTTCGTTCAGCAGCGCCAGGCGGCGCGCCCAGGGCTTGTCGCCGCTGAGCTGGTCTTCGTCCAGCGTCTCGGCCAGAAAGGCCGCTGCTGCACTGGGCAGGCGCAGCTGGCCCTTTTCAAGCTGCGACAGGGCTTGCAGATCGGCCAGTTGCTGGCGCAGCCGTTCGGTCAGCGCCAGGTACTCGCCGTCACCCAGCGCCACGAAGCGGCCGCGCTTGGATTCGTGCGCCAGCTTCATCAGGTTCTGCAGACTCAGCACACGGCTTTCGTCGATGCGCAGTTCGCCATCGACGGCAAACCAGTTGGCGCCGCTGCCCACGCTGACCTGCATGGCGCCGGGCGGCGTGATCACGCGCACCGGCTTGACGCGCGGCCAGTCCAGCGCCGCCACGGCGGGCAGTTGCGGCAACTGCTCGACCACGGCCAGCGCGGCCTCGGGGTCTTCCAGCAACCAGCTGGCGTCGCCGTTGTGGGTGCCGTCCAGGAAGGGCAGGGCGTCGAGCACGGCGTCCAGGTGGGTGCGTTCGACCGCCAGGTCGCGCTCGGTCGACAGGCTCAGGCCTTCATGCAGGGCGATCAGCCGCGCGCGGCCCGCACCGGGCAGCACGGCGGGGCCGAAGCTGCCAAAGGGCTGCACCAGCAGGCGCAGTTGCAGGCCGTCGCCCACGGGGCTGAGCTGTGCGCGCAGCCGCGATTCGCTGGTCACCGCTTGGCCGGCGGCGGCGTCGCTGTGCAGTTGGAAGTGGCCTGCCAGCACCTTCAGCGCGGCGTCGAGCTCGGCCTTGGCATCCACCGGCACGGCCCACTTCTTGGCCACCAGTTCCGCCACGCGGCGCTGCGCGGGGTTGATGCGGATCAGCCGGGCCTGGTCGGGCGCGTCGCGCACGATGCGGATGCTGTTGCGGCGTTCGCACTCGATGCTGAGGTCGGTGCTGGTGAAGCGCATGCCGGGGTTGGGGGCACGCTCGGCCAGAAGCTTGTCGGCCAGGTGGAAGACAAAGTGCTCGGCCTGGCCGGGCGGGGCCACGCGCTGCACTTCCAGCACGGGCAGGGCCTCGCGCAGGTCCACACGCTGGCCCGGCGCGTCGGCGAAAACCAGCTCGGGGTGGCCCACCAGCGCGATGCTGGCGCTGGTTACGTCCATCGCCAACTGCCCCGGCTGCCAGCGCCAGGCGTCTATGCAGCGCGCCACGGCGGCGTCGCGCGGGTCGAGCCGGGTGCTCTTTTTCACCTTGGAGAGCGTGGCCGGCTTGGGCTTGCCCAGGCCGCGCACACCGGCCGTGCGTTCCCAGGGTTCGACATCGCTGGGACGACCTTCGGAGTCCAGCGTCAGCCGCCATTGCAGCGTGGCGGTTGCGGCTTCGGCCGCGGCGCCGGCCTTGGTGGGGCCCAGGGCTTCGATGGCGGCCAGCGCGTCGCGCCAGGTTTCTTGCGCGCGGCTGAAGAACACCGGCGGCCAGGGCGGCGGGTCGTCGGCGGCACGCGGCGGCACGGCCAAGCCCAGGCGTTCGCAGGCCTGGCGCATGAGGTCGGCCTTCCAGGGCAGGCCCACATGGTGCAGCGCACGCACAGTGGCCTGCGCATGCAGGGCGGTCCAGCCGGCCGGTTCGTGGCCCAGCCAGGCGGCCAGCAACAGGCGGTTGGCGTTGCCGTCGGTGTCGGCCTGGCGGTTGGGCAAGCGCGGCCAGGCAAAGGCCTCGGCCTGCAGCGGCGCATCACCCAGGCGCACGGCGGCGGCGTGCGCCCACAGGCCCCAGCCTTGGTCGGGCGGGGGCTGGCGCATGCCCGATTCGGCCACGCAGAACTTGTGCGCCGCGGCCCACGCCGCGGGCTCGTGCTGGGCCATCAGGCTCAGCGGGTACCACTGCAGCAGGCTGGGCGTGACCAGGCCGCGCTTGACCTTGGCGGCCTTGAAGCCGTCCTTCAGCGCCGTGGCGAAGGCCGCCGAGGCCGCCGCCCAGTCGCCTTGCCAGGCCTGCAGCGCCGCCTGCATCACCGGGATACCGACGCCACTGAGGCCTTGCAGCGCGGCCTGGCAACCGGCGCTGTCGCCGCGGTGCAGGCGGAACTCGGCAATCATGAAGCGCAGGTTGGGCGGTACGCGCTTGGCGTCGCTGGTCAGTTGCTCGTCGAGCCATGCGCGCAGCGGGTCAAAGGTCGCGCCGCCCAGATCGACGTGGCGCATGAGCAAGTCCAGCAGCGTTTCGCGCAGCGCGGGGTCCATGCGCTCAAACATCGCCGCAACGAAGGGCATGCACAATGCTTCGGCCAGTACGTGCACATCGCCAGCCGGCCCCATCATGCGGTAGGACACGATGCGAAAACGTTCCAGCTTCAGCCCGGCATGCAGCACCAGCCGCGCAAAGGCCACCATCTCGTTGCGGTTGCGAAAGCTGGGCTCGGGCGGTTCGGGCGCATGCAGCCCGTAGGTGGCCCCGGCGCGCGCCCAGGCCTTCCAGGTCTCGTCGGCCGCCACTTGGCCCAGCAGCGCGGGCAGGCGTGCCAGGCGGGCCTGGGGTGTGAGGTCAAAGCCGGTGAGCTGCGTATCGGTGATGCGCCCGGCCGCCAGCAGCGTGCGCAGTGCCGAGTCGATCTCGGCGATGCTGAAGTACACGCCGCGCAAGGACTTGCGTTCCAGCGCGCGCAAAAACTGCAGCAGCCAGGTTTTGCCGCGTGCGCAGCCAGCCACACACAGCGCGTCGAAGACGAGCTCGATGTCGTCGGCGTCCAGCTCTACGGCCTTGGACGGGGCAGCGGGCTTGGCAGTGCGCAGCTTGTTGACTTCGGGATCGGGCATGCCGTGGCTGAGCAGCACGCGGCGCAGGGCGTCCAGGTCGATGGGCTCGCCGCGCAGGTTGACATAGGCCGGTGTCTGGCCTGGGCGCGTTGGTTTGCGTTTCATCAAACGCATTGTTGCAGCGCCGCGCCGAGCCGCGGTGTCAGTGGCTGAAGTCCGAGCCTGGCCAGGGCGCATGCTTCGGGTTTGACATCCCCTTGAACCCCGCGGAGACCAAGTCATGACGCACAAGGTACTGGTCGCGGACGACGAGCCCAACATCCTCGTCTCGCTGGAATTCCTGATAAAGCGCGAGGGCCACCAGGTGCTGGTGGCACGCGACGGCCCCACCGCGCTGGCCCTGATACGCAGCGAGCGCCCGGCACTCGTGCTGCTGGACGTGATGATGCCGGGCAAGAGCGGCTACGAGGTCTGCCAGGCGGTGCGCGCCGACGAGTCGCTGAACGGCGTGAAGATCCTCATGCTCATCGCCAAGGGCCGCGACACCGACCGCGCCCAGGGCCTGGGCCTGGGGGCAGACGGCTACATCAGCAAACCGTTCTCCAGGCAGGAATTGGCTGAGCGTGTGCGCGACCTGCTGGCAGCGCAGCCGACATGAGAACCGACCCGCGCGAGCTGGCCGCCGCGCTGGCCCCGGCCGTGCTGCTGGCGCTGGCGCTGGGTGCAGCCGCGGCCGTGCTGCTGGCCAGCGCCGAGCCCGCCGAGCGTGTGGCTTTGATCGAGCTGGTGGCTCCACGCGTGGCACTGGTCGGGGTCGTGTGGACCGTGCTGGCGTTGGCCGGCGGCATGCTGGCGCGCTGGGCCTGGCAGCAGTACGCTGCCGCGCCCGGCCGTTTGGCCGAGCAGCTGCAGGTGGTGCTGGCCGAGGGTGCGCAGCGCAACCAGCCGCCCCGTGCGGTCATGCCGGCGCCGGCGGGCGAAGCCAGCGCCGGCTCGCGCGCCCTGGCTGCGGCGGTACAAGCCCTGGTGCAGCAACGCGACAGCCTGCGCGCCGACATGGCCGCGCGCGTGGCCGAGGCCAGCCGCGATGTCGAGCAAGAGCGCAACCGCCTGGCCGCGCTGATGGCCGAGCTGACCCACAGCGTGGTGGTGTGCAACCTCGACGGCCGCATCCTGCTCTTCAACGCCCGCGCGCGTTTGCTGCTCCGTGCCCTGATGACGGCATCGGAACCCGGCCCGGTGATCGGCGGCGCCGAAGCCATCGGTCTGGGGCGCTCGGTCTACGCCGTGCTCGACCGCCGCCTCGTCGCGCACGCCCTGCAAGCCGTGCAGCAGCGCCTGCAACGCGGCGCGGCCAGCCCGTCGGCGCAGTTCGTCACCGCCACCCGCAGCGGCCAATTGCTGCGGGTGCAGTTGGCGCCGGTGCGCTCGCCAGACGCCGGCGTGGACGACGCGCTGGTCGGCTTTGTGTTGATGGTGGACAACATCACCCGCGACATGGCCGACGAGAGCGAGCGCGACCGCCTGCTGCGCAGCCTGACCGAAGGCAGCCGCGGCGCCCTGGGCAACGTGCAGGCAGCCGTCGAACTGCTGGACGACCCGGCGCTGGACGCCGCCACGCGCGAGCGCTTCCTGGCCGTCATACGCGAAGAGACCGCCGGCCTGTCGCGCCGCCTCAACGAGGCCGCCACGCAAGGCGCGCGCGCACTCAGGGGCCGCTGGCCGCTGGAGGACATGCACGGCGCCGACCTGGTGGCCGCCGCGCTGTTGCGCATCGAGGCCGTACACGGCTGCCGCGCCAGCGCAGCCGAGGTCGACGCCGCGCTGTGGCTGCGTGTGGACAGCTACTCGCTCGTCCAGGCCGTGCTGCACCTGGCTGGGCGGCTGGTGCACGACATGGGCCTGCAGCACCTGCGCCTGCGCCTGCAAGCCAGCGGCGAGCGCGCCCAGCTCGACCTGGTGTGGGCCGGCCAGGCCATGAGCACCGAGACCGTGATGGCCTGGGAGACCGAGCCGCTGCAGGTCGGTGACGACACCAGCGCACTGACCGTGCGCGATGTCGTCGAACGCCACGGCGGCGCCTTCTGGTTCGAGCGCGAGCGCGCGCGCCAGGAGGCCTTCTTCCGCTTCTTGCTGCCGCTGGCAACTGAGGCCGCGCCACTGGAGGTCGCGGCCGCGCAGCCCGGCCGCCCCGAGTTCTACGACTTCGACCTCTTTGCCCACGCCGGCGACGACGCAGCCCTGGCCGAGCGCGCGCTTGCCGAGCTGGCCTACACCGTGTTCGACACCGAGACCACCGGCCTGGCGCCGAGCCAGGGCGACGAGATCATCCAGATCGGCGCCACCCGCATCGTCGCCGGCAAGTTGCGGCGCCAGGAATGCTTCGATCAACTGGTCGACCCGCAGCGCTCGCTGCCGGCCGCGGGTGTGGCCATCCACGGCATCACGGCGCCGATGCTGCGTGGCCAGCCCACCATAGCCGTCGTGCTGCCGGCCTTTCATGCCTTTGCGCACGACAGCGTCCTGGTGGCCCACAACGCGGCCTTCGACATGCGCTTTCTTCAGCTCAAGCAAGCCGCCACCGGCGTGCGCTTCGAGCAGCCGGTGCTGGACACGCTGCTGCTGTCGGCCGTGGTCCACCCGCAGCAGGCCTCGCACAGCCTGGAGGCCATCGCCCAGCGGCTGGGTGTCAGCGTGCTGGGCCGCCACACCGCGCTGGGCGACGCGCTGGTGACGGCCGAGGTGTTTTTGAAGCTGCTGCCGCTGCTGCAAGCGATGGGCATCACCACGCTGGCGCAGGCGCTGGACGCGTCGAGCAAGACGTATCTGGCGCGTTCGAGCTACTGAAGCGCGGAGCAAGGATCCAAGCAGACGCGCGCTCTGACTCGGCGTGTCGCCAGGGTCCTGGTTGCAGCCTTGGCCCGGTCCGACAACTTGATCCTCGTCAGACGCAATTCAACCCGGCGCCGGATGACGTGGGCTCTTTGGAGGAACACGACATGAAACCCAACGTTGGCACCATCGACCGCGTGCTTCGAATTGCAATCGGCCTGGGCTTGATCACCGCCAGCCTGCTGGGCGCCGTCGGCACCAAGCCTTGATCAAAGAGCATGGGCACGGCATGAGCACCGACTCGAACAATTTTCACGACCTGACGCAGGGCGTGTCCGCGCGCCTGACGACGCTGCGCAGCAACGCCCCCGAGGTGATGAAGAGCTTCAGCGATCTGGGCCGCGCTGCGCTGGCCGACGAGTTCTCTCGGCCTGGCTGAGGAACTTGCCGCCCGCCAGGGCGGACCAGGGGGGCGTCAGGCGACACAATCAGCGCCGGCCACGGCCAGCCACCGTCCGACGCGGCTCGCAACCCAGAGGTTCACCATGATGACCAAACTGCACCCGACCCTGTGCGCAACGATCCTGGCCGCGCTGGCCACCAGCAGCGCCTGTGCCAACAGCCACATCGTCGACATCGCCTGGTCCGCCGATGCGCGCTTCGAGCACCGCGCATGGGTCCAGCCCGGCAAGTTCGTCGAGTTGTGCGGCAAGCTCAACGTGGGCGACCACGTGCGCTGGCGTTTCGAGGCCTCGGCAGCCGTCGACTTCAACATCCACTACCACGTCGGAAAAGACACCGAGTACCCAGCCAAGCAGACCCAGGTCACGACGGCACAGGATGCACTCCGGGTGACGGTGCGAGAGGACCACTGCTGGATGTGGACCAACAAGTCGCAGCAGCCCGTGCGTGTGGACGCACGCCTGCAGCGCTGAGGCCGCTGCAGCGCACCCTCGCGGCACCAGCGACTGAGCCCTGTGCCGGCCCGGCCTATGATGGCCGCCGGTCCCCAGGAGACAAGCATGCAAAGAAGACACGCCCTGAGCACACTGGCTGCGTTGACGGGCTGGCCGCTGGCCTCATCCGCCCAGGCCGGCTACCCGAACAAGCCGATCAAGCTCATCGTCGGTTTCCCGCCCGGTGGCGGCATCGACTTCAGCGCGCGCGCCATCCAGCCAGGGTTGGAAGCCGCGCTGGGCCAGCCGGTGGTCATCGAGTACAAGCCCGGCGCTGGCGGTGTGGTGGCAGCCACTGAATTGACCCGAATGGCGCCCGACGGCTACACGCTGCTGGTGGCGAACACGGGGCCCTTTGCCATCGCGCCCTACCTGCAGGCCAAGATGCCGTACGACCCGGTGCGCCAGTTCAGCTACATCGGCCAGATCGCCGAAAGCGCCTACATCGTGGCCACGCGCGCCGAGCACCCGGCCCGTGACCTGAAGCAGTTCATCGAGTGGGCCAAGGCCAACCCCGGCAAGGCCAACTTCGCGTCGGGCGGGCCGGGCTCGTCCACCCACCTGAACGGCGAACTGCTCAACGCCGTGGCCGGCATCGACCTGCTGCACGTGCCCTACAAGGGCAGCGCGCCGGCCGTCACCGACCTCATCGGCGGGCAGACGCACCTGCTCATCGACGCCGGCACGGTGCTGCTGCCGCAGGTCAAGGGCGGCCGGCTCAAGGCCCTGGCCGTCACCGGGCCTAAGCGCGACCCGAATCTGCCCGACGTGCCCAC
Source organism: Burkholderiales bacterium (assembly GCA_031420055.1). GTDB lineage: Bacteria > Pseudomonadota > Gammaproteobacteria > Burkholderiales > Burkholderiaceae_C > Rubrivivax. Next base: position 7,930 of record JANOLY010000657.1, read on the forward strand.
CGTGCGCGAGCAAGGCCTGGCGGGCCTGGAGGCGGTGGGCTTCCAGGGCCTGGTGGGGCCGGCGGGTTTGCCGCGCGACGTGGTGGAGCGGCTCTCCGCCGAGCTGCGCAAGCTGCTGGCCACGCCCGACGTGACAGCACGCTTTGCCGGTGCGGGCTCGGAGGTGCAAGCGCGCAACACGGCCGACTTCGCGGCCTATGTGAAGGGTGAGAGCGAGCGCTGGTCGGCGCTGATCAAGGCGCGCAAGCTGCAGTTGGACTGAAGGGCGCGGGCCGCGGCGGCCCGCC
>JANOLY010000658.1:0-1635 GCA_031420055.1 Burkholderiales bacterium
GCCATTGCCACCGACCACAACCCTGGCTCGTCGCCTTGCCTGAGCCTGCTGCTGATGCTGAACATGGCCTGCACGCTCTTTCGCCTGACACCCGAAGAAGCCTGGCGCGGTATCACGGTCAACGCCGCGCGCGCGCTGGGCCTGCCAGACCGCGGCCTGCTCAAAGCAGGCCAGCGCGCCGACTTCGTGGTCTGGGACGCCGAGCACCCGCGCGAGATGGCCTACCGCTTCGGCCACAACCCCTGCCGCCGCGTCGTTTACGGCGGCCTTGAAAGGGCCACTGCATGACACCCGTCTACACCCTGCACGAAGGCCACACGCCGCTGCTCATCAGCTTTCCGCACGTCGGCACGCAGATTCCGCCCGCAGCGCAGGCGCGCTACACGGCGCGGTCGCTCGAGGTCGAAGACACCGACTGGTTCCTCGACCGCCTGTACAGCTTTGCCGGCGACCTGGGCGCCACGCTGCTGGTGCCCCGATACAGCCGCTACCTGGTGGATCTGAACCGCGCAGCCGACAACGTGCCGATGTACCCCGGGCAGAACAACACCGAGCTGTGCCCCACGCGCCACTTCACCGGCGACCCGATCTACCTGGCGGGCCAGGCACCCGACGCCGCCGAAGTACTGCGCCGCGTGGCCGGCTACTGGCGGCCCTACCACGACGCGCTGCAAGCGCAGCTGCTGCAACTGAAGGCCGAGCATGGCCACGTCGTGCTGTTCGACGCCCACAGCATCAAGGGCACGCTGCCCTGGCTGTTCGACGGCACGCTGCCCGACATGAACCTGGGCAGCGCCGACGGCGCCAGTTGCGCGGGCGCGCTGCAGCAGGCCGTGGCCGACGTGCTTGCTGCACAGGGCGACTACAGCCATGTGCTCAACGGCCGCTTCAAGGGCGGCTACATCACACGTGAATACGGCCGACCGGCCAGCGGCGTGCACGCGGTGCAGCTGGAAATGACCTGCAGCGCCTACATGGACGAAGCGCCGCCGTACCGTTGGCACCCGCCACGCGCAGCCGCCGTCTCGCCGTTGCTGCGCCAGCTGGTGCAGACGATGCTGCAGTGGCGGCCAGCCCCGTGAGCGTGCCCGAATCGCCGGCGGTGTTTCCAGACACCCGAGCTTCGATGATGCAAACGCTGTGGGCGCCACGCGCGTGGTTGCCCGGCGGCTGGGCCGACCGGGTGTTGCTGCGCGTGGACGCCGCGGGTTGCTGGTCAGAAGTAAGCACCGGCGTCGCCGCGCCGGCCGGCGCCGAGGTGCTGACGGCGCCCGTGCTGCCCGGCCTTGTCAACGCCCACAGCCACGCCTTCCAGCGCGCCTTCGTGGGCCTGGCCGAGCGCCGCGACAGCGCCCACGACGACTTCTGGAGCTGGCGCGACCGCATGTACGGCGTGGCGCTGCGAATCACGCCCGAACAGCTGCACGCCGTCGCCTGCCACTTGTATGCCGAGCTGCTGCAGGGTGGCTACACGCACACCTGTGAATTTCACTACCTGCAACACGCGCCAGACGGCCAGCCCTATGCCGACGAGGCCACGATGTGCCGCGCGCTGGCGCAGGCCGCGCAGGATACCGGCATGGGCCTGACCTTGCTGCCGGTGCTGTATGAACGCGCCGGCTTCGCGCAGCCGCA
>JANOLY010000659.1:0-5447 GCA_031420055.1 Burkholderiales bacterium
TGGGAGTGCTGGTGTTGTCGCCGGGGGTGGAGATCAGGCCGTCCGCGCCGCCGCCGATGAGGGTGATGGCCTGGCCGACCACGCCCGCTTCGCCGCCGTCTTGCAGGCCGTTGCCGTTGGTGTCGGTGAACAGTCGGTCGCCCAGGCTGGCCAGCCGGAGCAGGCCGGCGTCGATGGTGTCGTTGTACTGGCCCGGGGTCAGCGTGACGATGGGCGTGATGCCCGTCAGGCCCGCGGGGTTGGTGACGTCGCTGTCGGTGGCGTCGGTGCCCAGCACATCGGGCCTGGTGAAGCTGACATACGCGGCCGGCCTCTCGAAGCTGACTTGGTACTCTTCGCCGGGGTTCAGGTTGCCGAAGAAGTACAGGCCGCTGGCGTCGGTGAAGACGAAGGTGGTGGTGTCGCCCACGCCGTTGATCAGGCCGTCGGCACCGCCGCCAGTGAGCGTGACCTTGACATTCTGGATGCCCGTGGCGCCGTCGTTCTGGATGCCGTCGGCGTTGAGATCTTCCCAGACGTAGTTGCCCAGGCCGGCGCGCGTGGGCAGCAGCCGCAAGCCCGCGTCCAGCGATCCATTGAATTCACCCGGCGCCAGCGTGACCGGCGGCACCGCCCCGGTGACGATGTTGGCGTCGCTGTCGATGGTGTCACTGAAGTTGGTATTGGCGTTCGGCGTGGTGAAGCCGAAGCCAGCCGGCGCCGTGAACTGCACCTGGTACGGCAGTCCCGGGGTCAGGCCATTGAACTGGTAGTAGCCCTGCTGCACGCCCGCCGTGTTGGGGTCGTCACCCGTGGCGGTGGTGCCCAGGAACGTGTCGGTGCCGACGTCGTACGAGCCATTGGCGTTGAGGTCGCGAAAGAGAGTGACCGTAACGCCATTGACACCGGGTTCGAGGGCGTCTTGCAGACCGTTGGCGTTGAGGTCGAGCCAGACGAAGTCGCCGAGTCGCGCGGCGCGGGTCGGAATGAGGACCGGCTGGGCCTCATTCCCGTTGTAGCCGGGACCGAAAAAGCGCGGATCGGCAACAACGCCGATGTATTGGTTCGCTGCTTGATCGGGGACGAAGCCATCGCCGCCGCCGCTGGCCACGGGCAGCCGGGCCTGGGCAGTCAGTGCGGTGATGATGGCTTGGTTGCCGGCGTTGATGTTGCCGTTGGCCGTGGGGTCGTCACCGAGCAGCCCCCATATCGCACCTTGCAGGTTCTGCCACAAGGTGACGATCGTGTTCTGGTAATAGCCGTTGATCAGCCAGTTGACCGAGTCGAGGTTGTGGAGAAACGCACCGTTGCCCGCCAGGCCGGTCATGGCCACCCCCAGCGAACCCAATTCGTACGACGAGTACAGGTTGGCTTGGAAGAAATGACCTGGGGGCGCCCCAAAAAAACTGTTGATATTGCGATCCAGACACCACGCATCGACGATGGTGTTGGGTAGGAACACCGTGCTGGTGCCCCCGTTGATGAGGTGCAGATCGTCGAAGCTCTCCCGTTCACCCAGGGGACCGCCCGGCGGGCGGGGCAGAGTGAAACGGATGGTCGGCGGTGTATATGACATGGTGCTTCTCCGAAAAATTCGCCCCGCGACAAGGCGGGATCTGGAACAAATCTGGCCTGACTCGGCTCCGCGCGACAGCGCAAAAGGCCCAGGTACCCGCTCGACGGGCAGCCTTGCAGTTCAGAACGAGATTTGGCGGGGACTACCTCTTGCGACGAACCACCGCTGCTGCGGCCAGTGCAGCCAACAGAACCATCGGCAGGCTGCCGGGTTCCGGGATTCCGAACGGCGTGGTGTTCATGGGCGTCAAGCTTGGCTTGCCGGGCTGCGGCAGATTCGGCGCGGCACCGGGAATGAACTCCATGGCGCTTTCGCCAGCGGCCGGCGCAGGGGCGGCCGTCTGCGCCATTGCGACCGGGGCGCTCAGTACCCCAACGCACAACACAGCCAGCGCCAACTTCAGTTTCATCGTCATGTTTATCGCCTGATCAAGAATCCGTTGTACCGAGACCCGCAATGGGGAACGAGTTGTTTCAGGAAAGCAAAATACGGGCCAAAAAATTCTTCTTTGATTTCAAGCACTTGGCGATCGCCTGCGTTTTGCTACGTCGGTGTCTGTAAGAACTTCCGACACGCTCCAGAACTGCATCGCGTCACGCTCGCCCGAGCAGATTCCGAACGATTGGTTACTCTAGCCAGCCTTTGTGTTGGGGTGCCCCCCGAAATCGGGGGGCGCATCGCAGGTCAGCGCGACTTCAATCACATAGACACTGACTGCGGGGTAACGGCCCGGCTGCGACCCCCGCAACTGCCGCGTGACAGCAGCCGCTGGCTACACTGCGAACAACCTGCCGAGGTGCCTGAACCATGCTCTTTGCGCGCCGCTTGTTTGCCTGCCTGGCGATGCTGGCGCCAGCATGTGTGCTCTTTGCCCAGGACAGACCGCCTGAGCAGCCCACGGGCGAAGCCGCCGGCCCGCCCGCTTTGCGCCTGCCCACGGCCAACGACCTGGGGCTGTCCGCACCGCGCCCTGTGCAGGCCGTGGCAGCCGCGCTGGGACTGGGCCGGCAGCGGCTGGCGCTGGTCGTCGGCAATGGCACGGCGGGGTCGCAGCAGGTGCTGGCAAGTGCGCCGCGCGACACCCAGGCGGTGGCCGCGGCGTTGCGTGAGGCGGGCTTTGTGGTGATGGTCCGGGAAGACCTGTCCGCGGCCGACCTGCGTGCCAGCCTGGCCGAGCTGCGCGGGCGCCTGCAGCCCGGGGGCCTGGGCTTTGTCTACATGACGGCGCTGGCCGCCCAGGTGGACGGCAAGAACATCTGGCTGCCGCGCGAGGTGCTGCTGGATACGTCACTGCCCCCGGCCGATCTGGCCAAAGCCCTGGGCCAGGCGGGCGTGCCGGTGACTGAGATCGTCGATGCCTTGCTGGGCACACCCGACAGCCCGCGCCTGCTGGTGCTGGACGCTGCCTACCAGCACCCCGCGCTGGCTGGCCTGCCGCACGAGGGGCTGGCCGAGCAGAAGTTGCCTCCAGGCATGGTGGCGCTGTTCTCCAGTGCGCTGGGGGTGGCCCAGCCCAGGCCGGCAGCGTCCGACCTGCCCGCCGCACCGGCCGCTGGCGGCGCCAAGCCGGCAGAGCTGGCCGCCTCGCGATTTGCCCGCACCTTGGTCGGCGCGATCGCCACGCCACGGGTCACCGGCGCCGAGGCCTTGCGTTCGACCCGCAAGACGCTGTTTGACAGCAGCCAGGGCCGGGTTTCGCCGTGGCTGTCGGGCGACAACGACAGCCGCGAGGAGCTTGCCGAGAGCACGCTGCTGGACAGCCTGATCCCACGCACGCCCGAGGACCTGGCCCGCGAAGCTTTGAAACAGGCGACCAGCCAGGGTCGGCGCGCTGCCGGTGAACAAAGCGTGGCCGAGGTGCTGCAACAAGCCGCCCCGAGCCCGGCCACAGCTCCTGCGGGCGGCGCCGGTGGTGCGGCCAGCCCCGCGGATGCCGGCAACGGCCGCATGAGCGCGCAATCGGCCACCCGGCCGACCTTGCCCACAGCGCCATCAGCCAGCAGCCTGGTCAGCGGCCTGGGCACGGCCGCCAGCACCGTGGCCACGGTGGCCGGGGTCGGCGCTGCGGCGGCCGGGCTGGCGGCAGGCACTGCTGTTGAGGGCGTGATGGCGGCACAGGCCGTGAGCACCGTCGTCGGCCTGGCCGGCACCGTGGGCTCGGTGGCGTCCACGGCAGGTTCAGTGGCCGGCAACATGGTGGCGCTGGCCTCGCGCCTGGGCTCGGACAGCGCCGTGACGGCACCCGCCACGGCGGCAGCAACGGCGGCCACAGCCCCGGCCGCCGCGGTGCTCGCGCCGGCGGCCGTGGCGGCCGCCGGGGCAGCCGGAGCCGGGGCCTTGGCAACACCCGCCACGGCGGCAGGCGTGCCGGTTGGCGCGGCAACGCCTGCCAGGACCACCGACCCCGGACCAGCAGCCGTGCAGCCGTCCAACCCACACCAGCAGCCAACGACATCCCCCAGCCTGCCGCAACCGGCTGCGCCCGGCCCGGCCCGCACGGCCCAAGGCGTGCCGCTGGACGGCCGCACCGCGCCCAACGCCAGCGGCGGCGAGCGCCCTGTGTACTTGCCACGCACCAACTCATTCGGCTATGCCGAGGGCGACACCTACACCTACCAGGTCACCGACACCTGGAAGGGCGAGGTCACGGGCTCGTACACCACCGCCATCGAAGAAGTGCTGGGCGACGGCCAGTTGCTGGCCAATGGCGCGCAGGTGCAGATGGACGCCCAGGGCCGCATCACCATGCAGCGCAGCGCCGACGGCAGCGTGTCCACGTTTGAACCCCGTCAGGACCTGTGGTGGTCCAACCCCCAGCGGGGCGAACGGCGCGAGCTGCTGTTCAAGGAGACCTTCCAGCGCGCCGACGCCGCCAAGGGCCACACCGAGTGGAAGGGCGCGGCCAGCGTCGGGCGGCCGCGCAAGATCGACACCCCGGCGGGGCCCTACGAGGTGCTGCCCATCGAGAGCAGTGGTTGGTACTACGAAACCCTGGATGGCGGCGCCAAGAGCAGCGGGCAGTGGAGCCGCACGGTCTGGTACTCACCCAAGCTGGGGCATCCGGTGGCCATCGAGATCGAAGACGCCGACCGTGTGGGCAAGTTGCTGCGGCGCACGCGGGTGGAACTGCTGCACGCGCAGACCTCGCGCGGCGCGCCTTGACCCGCCCCTGGGTGCTCCGGCGGGTCGGGTGGGCGCTGTGCGTGGCCCTGCTGGCGGGTTGCGCCGGGCCGCCACGCGCACCCGCCCCAGACCGCGCACGCGACGGCCCCGGCGCCAACCCGCCGCCCGGCCTGGACCGCGTGCCCGACGCCCAGCCGCGGGTCGAGCCGCTGCGCGTGGGCGGGCCCAACAAGCCCTACGAGATCTTCGGCCGGCGCTACGTGCCGCTGACGGCCGACGTGTCCTTTCGCGACAGCGGCGGCGCCTCGTGGTACGGCCGCAAGTTCCACGGCCTGCCCACGTCCAGCGGCGAAACCTACGACATGTATGCGATGACGGCCGCGCACAAGACCATGCCCATCCCCAGCTACGCCCGGGTGCGCAACCCGGCCAATGGGCGCGAGGTGGTGGTGCGCATCAACGACCGCGGGCCGTTTGCGCCGGGCCGGGTGATCGACCTCAGCTACACCGCCGCGCTGCGCCTGGGCTTGCTGGCCGGCGTGGCGCCGGTGGAGGTGACGCGGTTGACGCACACCGAGATCCGCGACGCGCAGCGGTTGCGTGCCTTGCTGCCTTAGCCGGCCTAGGGGCACCCCTAGATCGGCAGACAACCCGGCTTGATCGGCCGGCCGTTTGCACCGATGCTCTGCGACACCCACCGCAGAGCACCCCGCCATGGCCATCGACGACACCCAGCCCATCACCTTCGCCGTCCCGGGCCAGAGTGGGC
>JANOLY010000660.1:0-9628 GCA_031420055.1 Burkholderiales bacterium
CGCCTGCGGGCCGCTGGCGCGACGCGCTGTCGGGCGGCCTTGCGGCCACGGGCACGGGCACGGGCAGCGGCAGCGGCAGCGGCAGCGGCGGGGGCAATGAGCTGAGCCTGACGGTGCCCGCGCTCTACGGCCGCGTGCTGGTCAGCCCTTGACCGCTGCGCACACAGCGGCGCCGGCCCGCCCGCGCCTGCTGGCCATGGCCTGGCCTCTGCTGGTAGAGCTGCTGCTGGGCAGCTTGGTGGGCATGGCAGGCACCGTGCTGGCGGCGCGCGCTTCAGACGCGTCGGGTGCGGCCTTTGCGTTGGCGCACCACGTGTTCGGCACCCTGTTCATCGTGTTCCGCATCGTCGGCGCCGGTGTCGGCGTGGTCATCGCCCAGGCCTTGGGCGCGGGCCGGCGCGAGCATGCCGACGCCGTGGCGCGCGCCGTGCTGGGCGCCAGCAGCTGGATCGGCCTGGCCGTGGCGCTGGTCGCCGCGACGATGGCCGCGCCGCTGTTACGGCTGATGAACGCCCCGCCCGATGTGCTGCCGCTGGCCATGCCCCTGTTGGTGGCGTTGGCCCCGGCCATGCTGCTGGACGCCTGGAACGCCACCATGACAGCCGTCATGCGCGCCCACCTGCGTGCCCGCGACACCCTGGCCGTGATGGTGGCCATGCAGCTGCTGCACCTGGCGCTGATGGGGCCGCTGATGTTCGGCGCCGGGCCGCTGCCGGCCTGGGGCCTGGTGGGCTACGCGCTGGCGCTCGTGCTGGCGCGGCTGCTGGCCATCACGCTGCACCTGTGGCTGTGGCGGCAGCGCCTGGGCCTGCGGCCGGTGTGGGCCGACTGGTGGCAGCTGCGCCGCGGCGAACTGGTCGCGGTGGCGCGCATCGGCCTGCCGGGCGCGGCCGAGAACATCGCCTACCGGCTGGCCTTCATGGTCAGCGTGGCCGTGGTCGGCCTGCTGGGCGCGCAGGCCCTGGCCACGCATGCCTATGCCCTGCAGCTGATCATGGTGGTGCTGCTGTTCGGCCTGGCCACCGGACTCTCGGTGGAGATGCTGGTCGGCCACCTCATCGGCGCGGGCCGCTTGCACGAAGCCCACTCGCTGGTTCGCCGCGGATTGGCCCGCGGGCTGCTGGTCAGCGTGGTGGTGGCCCTGCTGGCGGCGCTGGCCGCACCTTGGCTGCTGCGGCTGTTCACGGCCGACGCCAAGATCATCCACGACGCCACCGTGCTGCTGTGGCTGACGGTGCTGCTGGAGCCCGGCCGCACCTTCAACCTGGTGGTCATCAACGCCCTGCGTGCGGCGGGCGACGCCCGCTACCCGGTGGTGGCCGGTGCGGCTTCGATGCTGCTGGTGCTGGCCGGCGGCAGCTGGCTGCTGGGCAGCGTCTTCGGCCTGGGGCTGGTGGGCGTGTGGCTGGCCTACATCGCCGACGAGTGGGTGCGCGGGCTGCTGATGTGGCGGCGCTGGGCGCGGCTGAAGTGGGTGCCGCATGCGCGGGCGTCGCGGCGGCGGCTGGCGTCGCGTTGAACGACTCTGCGGCGGCTGGCGTCGCGTCGAACGGGTAGGGCAAGCGGCTGGCAGCGGGCTGAGGGACGACGCGACGGCCCCGCCGCCCGGGGCGCCGTCAGGCCTTCGACGCCGCGCAATGCTTCGCAATGAATTGCGCGTGGTCCGGCATGGCGTCTGCGCAGCGGCCCATGAGTTCGTGGATGCCACTCAGATAGGCACCGATCTCTTTCTCGTCCAGGCTGTCCACCAATGGGTGGTAGCCGCGGGGCTGCAGGTGCTGGCCCAGCATCACCTGCAGCCAGGCGACTTCCGAGAACAGCTCGTTGTTCTCGCGCACGACGCGGCCATGGCTGCTGAAAAGGTCGATCTTGGCTTGCAGCGTGGCCGGCACCTCCATCTCGCGGCAGGCGGTCCAGAACGCCGAGTCGGTGCGCTGGTTGAGGTGGTAGTGCAGGATGATGAAGTCGCGGATGCGCTCGATCTCGAAGCGGCTCTGGCGGTTGTATTCGTCGATGTCCACGGCGCTGAAACCAGTGGTCGGAAAGAAGTCGATGAGCCGCGCGATGGCGGTCTGGATCATATGGATGGAGGTGCTCTCGAGCGGCTCCAGGAAGCCGCTGGACAGGCCGATGGCCACGACGTTGCGGCTCCATGCCCTCTGGCGCATGCCAGTTGTGAAGCGCAGCGTGCGCGGCTCGGCCAGCGCCGGGCCGTCCAGGTTCTTCAGAAGCACCGCAGTGGCTTCGTCCTCGCTGATGTGGCGGCTGCAGAACACATGGCCGTTGCCCGTGCGGTGCTGCAGGGGGATGCGCCATTGCCAACCTGCGCTGTGCGCGGTGCTGCGTGTGTACGGCGTCAGCGGCGACACCGACGCGCAGGGCACGGCGATGGCGCGGTCGCAGGGCAGCCAATGTGTCCAGTCTTCGTAGCCGGTGTGCAAGGTCTGCTCGATGAGCAGGCCGCGAAAGCCCGAGCAATCGATGAACAGCTGGCCTTCGACGCGTTGCCCGCCTTCCATGACCAGGGCCTGCACGTGCCCGTCTGCCGTGCGCAGCGAGACCTCGGCGATGCGGCCTTCGATGCGCTTCACACCGCGCGCTTCGGCGTGGCGGCGCAGGTAGCGCGCGTACAGCCCGGCATCGAAGTGGAAGGCATGGGTGAGGTCGTTCAGCGGCGAGTTCTGCACGTCGGTGGGCGCGCGCATGAACTTGTTGCGGTAGGCGGCCACCCGCGTGATCGCATATTCCCCGATGTCGGGCACCTTGCCGGCCTGGTGCATCTTCAGCCAGTACTGGTGGAAGGGCACCGTCCACAGGTCCTGCCCCAGGCGGCCGAAGGCATGCATGTAGCGGCTGCCCAGACGCCCCCAGTCCACGAACTCGATGCCGAGCTTGAAGCTGCCCTGCGTTTCGCGCAGGAACTCGTCCTCGTCCAGCCCCAGCACGCGGTTGAAGAGCTGGATCATCGGGATCGTCGCTTCGCCCACGCCCACGGTGCCGATCTCTTCGCTTTCCACCACCATGATCGCCACCTTGCCGTTCAGCACCTTGGACAGCGCTGCTGCCGTCATCCACCCGGCGGTCCCCCCGCCGGCAATGACAACGTGCTGGATCATCGAAGGGGGCGCGAGGTCTGAGCTCATGGTGCGGGGTCTCTGAGGGCCGGGTCAGCAAGTTGGCGCCGTCTAAAGCGAAAAACCCGGCGGCCTTGCGGACGCCGGGATCTCGGCTTTCAACGATTCTCCATCCCGGGCACAAGACCCGGGGGGACGACGGGCATCAAAACTTGTAATTCAGGCCCAGAAGGTAAGTCTTGCCGAAGCGCTTGGTGTCGGTGGGGTTGTCGCGGTTGTCGGTGTACTGGCGGAACAACTCGTCGGTGACGTTGTTGGCCTGGAACAGGATCGACAGACCCTTCAGGAAACTGCGCTCCGGGAAGGTGTAGCCGATCTGCGCATCCACCACCGTTTCGCCCCGGATGAAGGTGATCTCGACGTCGTCCTTGTAGTCGGGGTTGATGCCCAGGAAGTCGGAGCGCTTGCGCGACGCCACCGAGACCTGGAATCCGTGCTTTTCATAGTACCCACGGAAGTTGCTGACCTTCTTCGACAAACCCGGCAGCGGAATCGTGATCGGCGTGTTGATGAGGCCTGCCAACTGGCCGGGTCCGATCGTGATGGTGCTGGTCGTGTCGCTGTGATTCACCGAAATGCCGAACCCGTCCAGCGGCGCCCACAGCATGTTCAGCGGAATGTTCACTGCCAGCTCGAACCCGCTGATGCGACCGCCCTTGCCGTTGGTGGGGCGGGTCAATATGCCCACCGTGCCGCCGGCGGGAATCGTGGCATTGGCCGGAAGCACGCCCTTGAAGTCGTACACGCCCGGCAGCGACAAGACGTAGGTGTCGATGTCCTTGTAGAAGCCGGCGACGCTGACGTAGCCCTTCTTGCCGAAGTACTTCTCCACCGACAGGTCGTAGGCCGTCGCGCGGAAGGGCTCGACTTCGGGGTTGCCGCCGCTGGCGACGTAGCGCTGCGGCACCAGGGGCGGGTTGGGCAGGCCAGGCTGGTCCACGCTGGCACGCATGTCGCGCATGGTCGGGCGCGACATCGTCTTGCCGACACCCAGGCGGGCGACCAGGTCGGTGGCCAGCTCCATGCTCAGGTTCAGGCTCGGCAGGACATCGGTGAAACTCTTGCCGCCGGACTGGCTGACACACGACGCCGCAGTGGCGCCGGTGCAGCGGCCGGAGTCGTTGACGAAGCCCGTCGAGCGTTGATCAGTCTGCACGAACTGTGCGCCCACGTTGCCGCTGACACCCCGGCCCATGAGTTCACCGTCCAGGTCGAACTTGGCATACCCGGTGGTGACATCTTCCTGCACCGACCAGTTGCGGTTGATCACGGTGCCGTAGACGTTCGGGCGCAGACTGTAGATCGTGCCCAGGGAGCCACGTGGGTCCCAGACGGCGATGTTGATGCCGTCGACCGCGAGCGTGTCCGACCCCGGAATCGCGACACCGGCGAACGGCGAGGTGGCGCCCCTGATGACCAGGAAGCCTTCCTGCGTGGTCGAGGTCTTCTTGCGCTCGGTGGAGAGAAGACCGAAGTCCACGCCATTGACCCAGCCCCAGCTGAGGGTGCGCTTGGCGCCCAGGCGCAGATTCTTGAGCTCGTCGCTCACCGAGGGCGCAGCCACATAGCCGGCCTGCGGCGTGGCCGTGCCACCGCCCCAGCCCATCACGTCGGTCAAGACCACGCTGCTGCGGTTGGCGAAGTCGGTGTTGCTGGTGAACTTCAGGTCGCCGTGGTTGCCGCCTGTAAACCCGGTCCAGCTGATGGTGCCGGTCGCGCCGGGCGTCACCGCCGCGCCATTCGACTGCGTGGGGTTGCCATTGCCGGCCAAGCCCGCGGTCGTCTCGTAGCGCGCGCTGTTCTTGACGACCTTGGAACTGGCGACGTCGCCCACGAACGCCCAGTCGCTGAGCTTCCACTTCGCGTTCAGACCGACCGCGTCGAGCTTGTCGTCATTGCCCTCGTTGTGGTTGCGGATCACGCCCTTGAAGTTGTTCACCGTGCCGCTCGTGGCAAAGCCGTTGCTGACCACGGCAGTCACGATGGCGGGCGCGCCCCGGTAGTTGTGCGGGTCCGAGCCGCCGCCGATGAAGCCTTCGATGCCCTTCTTGAAGTTGGCTTGCTTGCCCTTGGACTGGAAGATGTCGAGCGTGGTCTCGAAGTTCTTGTTGGGCTTCCACTGGAGCGTGCCCATCACCGCATCGCGCGTTTGATCGGAATACTCGATATCCCGGCCGAAACCACCGGGCACCCCGACCTGCTGGCCATTGAAGGGGAGCGTCGGCGTCCAGCCGCCCCAGGTGTTGGCGCGCAGTTGGCCGGAGCCCTTCTCCTCGAACTTCGTGGCGCCGAGCGCGATGCCCAGGGTGCGGTTGAAGAACTGGTCGACATAGGCGAATGACATGCGGTCGCCTTCGCCCTCACCGTTGGGCACGCCGTTGTCGACGCCCGTGCGCTGCTTGCGGTAGTTCAGCGCAATCTGCCGCCTTTGTGAATTCAGCGGCCGCAGCGTGTGCAGGTCGATGGAAGACGAGATGCCGGTCGTTGCGAGTGCTGCGTGTGGCGTCTTGTAGATGGTGACGCCGTTGAGCAGTTCACCAGGATAGAGGTCCAGATCCACCCCGCGGCTGTCCCCTGAAGACGCCACCTCGCGGCCGTTCAGCATGGCACCGTTGAAGTCGGGCGACATGCCGCGCACGCTGATCTGCTGCGCCTTGCCGCTGCCCTTGTTGCGCTGTGCGGCGACCCCGGGCAGGCGCGCGATCGAGTCGGCGATCGAAGGGTCGGGCAACTTGCCCAGATCTTCGGCCGTGATGGACTCGATGATGGTGCTGGCCTCTCTCTTTTCCGTGATGGCGCTTTCGATGGCGCGCCGAATCCCGGTGATGACGACCACGTCACCGGCCGCCTCGGCCCCCGACTGCTGGGCCTGGGCGACGCCCGAGGCGCACCACAGGGCGGCCACCGCGGCGGCCACGGGGGTGGCGCGCAAGAAGTGGCGGGTCATGGCACGCGCGGTACTGCGGCGCACGGGATGGGACTGCTGCATGGAGGTCTCCTGAAATCTTGTTGGAACTGAACACACGGGGTGCCGGGCGCGGTGTGACTGAGGTCTGCGGGGAAAAATTCTCGCCCTGAACCTTGGATTTGTACCAAAACTAGATTCCTAAAGCACCAACATAAACCCTAGAAACACCCCAGGGCAAGGCCGCTCAAGACCCCAGTTCGGGCGCTAGACGGGTAAATCCACCTGGAAGACTTGAAAAACAGGAAGCAAATTGGTCCGGCATTAATCTGAACTCAACGGCTTTGTAGCGAAACTACAGTGCTAAAAAGCAACAGCCATCGACCCGGGCACCACCCCTACACTGCCGCGCCTGCGGCCCGATGCCGTGATGCGAGGCCCCCATGACCACCCGGACTGCCCGAACCTGCCGCGTCCTGGCGGTCGGCACCGCCATCTGGCTGGCGCTGTCGGCCAACGCTTCGCCAGCGTTGAAACTGCACGTGCCTTCCCCCGATTGGCGCGACCAGGTCATCTACTTCGTCATGACCGACCGCTTTGCCGACGGCAACCCACGCAACAACGACCAGGGCGCCGGTGAGTTCGATCCGCGGCTGGCGGGCAAGTACAGCGGCGGCGACCTGGCGGGCTTGCGCGCGCGGCTGGACTACATACGCGGGCTGGGCGCCACGGCGGTGTGGATCACGCCGCCGGTGGCCAACCAATGGGCCGACCCGCTGGCGCAGTACACCGGCTACCACGGCTACTGGGCCGAGCACTTCATGCGCGTGGACAAGCACCTGGGCAGCCTGGACGACTACAAGCGGCTGTCGCACGAGCTGCATGTGCGCGGCATGTACCTGGTGCAGGACATCGTGGTCAACCACACCGGCAACTTCTTCAAGTACGGCGCCAGCTGGGACCACCGCGACCCGACTCGCGGCTACACCGCCAACACCGGTAGCCGCCCGGTGCCGCGACCCCGCCAGTCGCCGTTCAAGCTGAACGACCCGCGCGACCCTGCCCAGCGCCGCGCCGGCATCTACCACTGGACACCTGACGTCAGCGACTACAAGGACACGAACCAGGAGCTGAACTTCCAGATGTCGGGCCTGGACGACCTGAACACCGAAAACCCCGCGGTGCGCCGCGCCTTGCGTCAGAGCTACGGCTTCTGGGTGCGCGAGGTCGGTGTCGATGCCTTCCGAGTCGACACCGCCTTTTACGTGCCGGCCGACTACTTCGCCGACTTCATGAACTCGCGCGACGCGCGTGCACCAGGCATGAACGAGGTGGCGCGGCGCACCGGGCGCAAACAGTTCCACGTCTTTGGCGAAGGCTTTGGCATCGACCCGCCCTTTGCCGACGAGCAGGCACGCAAGATCGAGCGCTACATGACGGGCGACCAGGGCCAGCCGCTGCTGCCGGGCATGCTGAACTTTGCGCTTTACGGTGGCCTGACCGACGTGTTCGCCCGCGGCAGGCCCACGGCCGAGCTGGGCCACCGCATCAGCGCCATGATGGGTCTGCACGCCCGGCCGCACCTGATGCCGACGTTCATCGACAACCACGATGTCGACCGCTTCCTGGCCGGCGGCAGCATGGCGGGCTTGAGGCAGGCGCTACTGGCGCTGATGACGCTGCCGGGCATCCCCGTCATCTACTACGGCACCGAGCAAGGCTTCACGCAGCAGCGCGCATCGATGTTTGCCGCCGGCTGGGGCTCGGGCGGGCGCGACCACTTCGACACCGCCGCACCGCTGTACCGCAGCATTGCGCAGATGAGCGCGCTGCGCCGCGAGCACCGGCTGTTCTCGCGCGGCACCCCCACGGTGCTGAAAGACAACGCCGCCGCGCCCGGTGCTTTGGCCTGGCGCATGGCGCACGAAGGGCGCAGCGCGCTGGTGGTGATGAACACCGCCGACAGCGACACCTTGCTGGACAACCTGGACACCGGCCTGCCCGCAGGCACGCGGCTGAAGACCTTGTTCAGCCTGGACGACCGCGTGGCCGACGCCCACGTGGGCGCTGGCGGCCGGCTCAGCCTGCGCCTGCCCGGACGCAGCGGCGTGGTCTGGCAGGCAGCCCCCGCACCAGCGACCGCGACTGCGCGCGCGAGCGCCGTGCAGTTCAGCCTGGACACCCTGCCCACAGGTGGCATCAGCGAAGACTTCACCGTGAGCGGCCGCGTCAGCGCAAGCGGTCCGCTGGACCTGGTGGTCGATGGCGAGCTGAGCCGGTCGGTGCGCGTGCTGCCCGACGCTGACGGCCGCTGGCAGGCCGTCGTCGACACCTCACGCATGGTCGACCCGGGCGTGCGCCACCATGTCACGGCCTGGCTGGAAGGGGCGCAACAGGCGGCACCGGCCCAGGGCTTCGTGGTGCAGCGCGCCTGGTCGGTGCAAGCCGACATCAGCGACCCGGCCGGCGACGACCACGGCCGCAGTGGCCACATCACCTACCCCACCGACCCGTCATTCGCCACGCGCCAGATGGACCTGCGCCGCACCAAGGTGTCCACCTCGGGCGGTGCGCTGCGGCTGGACCTGTCCATGGCACACATCAGCACCTTGTGGAGCCCGCCGCAGGGCTTCGACCACGTGGTCTTCACCGTGTACATCGAACTGCCCGGCCAAGGCGGCGGTGCCACGGTGATGCCGCTGCAGAACGGCGACTTGCCCGCCGGCATGCGCTGGCACCGCCGGCTGCGCGTGCATGGCTGGAGCAACGCGCTGTTCAGCAGCGAGGGCGCCTCGGCCACGAAAGAAGGCACGGTGGTGGCGCCGGCTGCGGTGGTCAGCACCGATGCGGCTAGTCGCACCGTGCGCCTGGTGCTGCCGCCGGCGGCACTGGGGGGCTTGAAGTCACTGGCAGGCGCCAAGGTCTACGTCACCACCTGGGACTACGACGGCGGCTACCGCGCGCTGCGGCCGGCGGCCCAGCCCTACGGCATGGGCGGGGGCGACGACCACACGCCCAAGGTCATGGACGACAGCGTGGTGATCGTCCTGCCGTGAACGGGGCCGGGCCCCGTTGGCGGGTGGCTCAGACGCGGCGGCGACGCGTGGCAAATGCGGCCAGCAGGCCGGCCATCACCAGCGCCACGCTGCCGGGCTCGGGCACGGGCACGGCGGCGCTGCGCTGCGGCGCCACCATGTTGGATTGGATGAATTCGGCGTGTATCGAGACCGGCACATACCCGCTGTACTCGCCGAAACTGCTTTGCAGCCCGGCACTGATGTCGCCCCACCTGGTACCAAAGCTCAGGCCGTAGGACGTGACCGAGGCGATCTTGCCGTCGATGAATTCCGGCCCGCCGGAGTCACCGCCGCCCACCGAAGCTTCTGACAAGCCCAGGCCGAGATTGCAGAACTGCGCGCTGCTGCCGCCGAAGGCACTGCCCAGCACGCAGCTCGCGTCGTTGGCAGACAGACCGTTGTCGAAGTCGGCCAGGTAGGAGTAGGAACTGGCGGCCGTGCCGAAGAAACCGTTGAAGAAGCCACCGAAGGCCGCGTCGCCCAGCCTGAAGTCGTAGCGGTTGTCGCCCTGG
>JANOLY010000661.1:0-7815 GCA_031420055.1 Burkholderiales bacterium
AATTCAGCCACCACCTCGCGCGGCTTCAGGCGCCGGCCGTCGGCGCTGAGGCGCTCGACCCAGCGTGCCAGGGTGTGCAGCAGGCCCAGGTCCTGGTCGATGACACGCAGCATGCCCGGGCGCAGCACTTTCACCGCCACGGCCCGGCCGTCCTTGAGGGTGGCGAAGTGCACCTGGGCAATCGACGCGCTGGCCACAGGTTCAGCCTCGAAGCTGGCAAATATGTCGTCGATGCGCCGCCCAAACGCCTTCTCGACCAGGGCGCGCGCCTGCGCGCCGGGGAACGGCGGCACGCGGTCCTGCAGGCCGGCCAGCTCGTCGGCCACGTCGAGCGGGATCAGGTCGCGCCGCGTCGACAGCACCTGGCCGAACTTGACGAAGATGGGCCCCAGGCGTTCGAGTCCGATGCGCAGACGCTGGCCGCGGGGCTGGTCCAGGCGTCGCCCCAGGGTGACCAGGCGCACCAGGGCGCGCACCCAGCGCTGCGGGAAGGCCGACAGCGCCACCTCGTCCAGCCCGAAACGCAGGACAGTGACCACGATGAACACCAGCCGCCCGGCTTGTTTCATCGCACCCCCGCGGTTGGCGGCTTGGGCTGCGCGCTCAAGCCGCGGGCCGCTGCCAGCGTTCGCCCATGCGGCCGGCACCGCCCAGGGCGCCACGCAGAGCGCCGGCCAGCGCCGAGCCCAGCCGGTGCAGTTGCTGGGCTACCACCGGGCCGAACAGGCGTTCCAGGTCAGCGGCCACGTCCCAGCGCAGGTTGGTGATGAGCCAGTTCACGTCGCCGGCCAGTTGCGCATCGCCGTCGATCTGCACCGCGGGCGCCTCGCCCCCGACCATGCGCGCCAGCAGCAGCGCCGGATTGGCGGCGTCCAGGTTCACGCTCAGGTCGGACGGCGCACCCTGCGCTGAGCCGCACCACTCCAGCAGACCGGCCGGTGTGACGCGCCAGGCCAGCGCCGGCGGCCTGGGCAGCAGCGAAGGCCAGCCCGTCAGTTGCAGCGCCAGCGTGCGGCCCGCGTGTGGGCGCAAGCGGTCGGTGGCGACTGTCTCGCTGCCCAGCACATGGTTGAGTACCAGCGTCATGCGTTCAAGTACGGCCGGTGCCAGCATTTCTTGCAGACTGTGTAGCATGTCCCGATTGTAGGCAGCACCCCCATCAACGAGGGGCCGACTGCCACGGTGGCGCCATCTTCATCGGCGAGAATCACCGGTTACACGCCGGTGAACCGTGCCCACCAACACCTCGGGCCGGGTTGAAGGCACCTGGCGCCCGAGCATCCCACCTGGCAGCCCACAAGACCAGTTCGATCGATGTTCCAAGACAGAGGCTACAAGCGAACGTTCTACAGCGCGCCGCAATCGGTGACCTCGCTGGTGGCGGCTTGCCTGGAGCCGTCGCTGACGGTGCTGGTGTACCTGGCGGTGGCGTGGTGGTTCGACGAGCCCATCGCCCGCTCTGACCTGACCCTGTGCCTGCTCATCTTCGCGCTGACCTTCCCCGGCCGCAACCGCTTCTGGGACCGCCCGCTGAACGCCGCGGTCGACATCTCGACCTCGTGGCTGAGTCTGCTGGTGATCCTCACGCTGTGCGGCTACGCCACGCGCAGTCTGGGCTTGTTCGACTTCAACGTGCTGCTCTGGTGGGCCATCATCACGCCCACGCTGATGTGGTTCACCGTCTTTGGTGGTCGCAGGGCGCTGCGCTACCTGGCCGCACAGCCGGGCAACCGCCGCACGGCCGTGGTCGTGGGTGCAGGCGCCCTGGGTGTGAAGGTGGCGAGAGGCTTTCAGTTGCGCAGCGAGCTGGGTTTGTCCTTCCTGGGCTACTTCGACGACCGCACCGACGACCGGGTTGACGCCGAGGCCGTGGGCCACCGCCTGGGCAGCCTGCGCCAGGTGGCCGAATACGTGCGAGCCCAAGGCGTGCACGAGGTCTACATCACCCTGCCCCTGGGCTCGCAGCCGCGCATCCTGGAACTGATGGAACAGGTGCAGGGCACCACCGCCAGCGTGTTTTTCGTGCCCGACGTGTTCGGCATCAGCATCATCCAGGGGCGGCTGCAGGACATGAACGGCGTGCCTGTGGTCGGGCTGTGCGAGACGCCGTTCACCGGCATCAACCGGCTCATCAAAACCGCCTCCGACCTGGTGCTGGCCACGCTGATCCTGGTGCTCATCGCGCCGGTACTGCTGGTCATTGCCATCGGCGTCAAGCTCAGCTCACCGGGACCGGTGCTGTTCAGGCAGCGCCGCAACGGGCTGGACGGTGAAGAGATCGTGGTCTACAAGTTCCGCTCCATGCGCTCGCAAGACGACGGCCAGGTCGTGCCGCAGGCGACCAAGGACGACCCGCGCGTCACGCCATTTGGCGGCTTCATCCGCCGCACGTCGCTTGACGAGTTGCCGCAGTTCATCAACGTGTTGCAAGGCCGCATGAGCATCGTCGGCCCCCGACCGCATGCCGTGGCCCACAACGAACAGTACCGCCAGCTCATCAAGGCCTACATGGTGCGCCACAAGGTCAAGCCCGGCATCACCGGCTGGGCGCAGATCCACGGCCAACGCGGCGAGACCGACACCATCGAGAAGATGCAGGTCCGGGTGGAATACGACCTGGAGTATCTGCGCAACTGGTCGCTGGTGCTGGACCTGCAGATCATCGCCCGCACCATCAAGCTGGTGTTTTTCGACCGCAACGCCTACTGACCGCCCAGGTGCTTGCGCCCAACCGCGTGCCCCAGACTCCCATGTACAAGCCTTCCAGAACGCCCCCGCTGCTGGCCCCTTGTTGGCTGCTGTTCTGCGCCGCAGCCACAGCCCAGAGCAGCCCGTACTACATCGGCCTGACGCAGACCATCGCCCACAACACCAACCTGATCGGCCTGCGTGACAACCAGACGCTGCCTGCCGGCCTGAGCAAGAGCGACACCGTGTTCAGCACCGCGCTGGTGGCCGGCATCGACCAGCCCTTGGGCCGCCAGCGCCTGTTCGGCACCGCCAACCTCAGCAGCAACCGCTACAGCCGCAACAGCGACTTCAACAGCTCGGGCTACGCGCTGCGCCTGGGCCTGGACTGGCAAACCGTGGAACGGCTGTCGGGCCGGGTGTCGGCATCGTCGGACCGCACCGTGCGTGCCGATGTTCGCGACGGCAACGACCAGTTCATCCGCCGCTCCAACGCCGAGACCGCCAACCAGCTCGACGCCAGCCTCAGCGTGGGCCTGGTCACGCGGCTCTCGGCCGAGGCCACTCTGCAGCGGCGCGACGTTCGCTACTCGGCAGCCGAAGCCGCGTACCGCGAGTACCAGCAAAGCAGCACCTCGTTGGGGTTACGCTTGCGGCCCGGCGGCGCCATCACCTGGGGCCTGGGCCTGCGCCAGACACGGTGGGACTACCTCAAGCTGCTGACCGGTGTGGCCGACACCAACGACCGGCGCACCCGCAACGACCTCGACGCCAGCGTGTTGTGGCGGCCCAGCGGTGTGAGCAGTTTCGACATCCGCCTGAGCAGCGGCAAGACCGAGCATGAACAGTTCAACACGCGCGACTTCTCGGGCGTCACGGGCGGGGTGGGGTGGGATTGGCAGCCATCGGCCAAGCTGCGCTTCAACACCCGGCTGGCCCGCGACACCGGCCAGGACGCCGATCGCGTCACCACGGCCTACACCAGGACCACCGACACCTTGCGCGTGGCTGCCGACTACGCCTTGTCGGCCAAGATCGGCCTGAATCTGTCCGTGGGCGCCTACAACCGCTTGCTGTCCGGCCGAGGCCTGGTGGTCTCAGGGCTGTCGGGCCGTGAAAAGGGCAACAGTCTGGCCTTTGGCGCACGCTGGGCCCCCGTGCGCAGCACGGTGCTGGGCTGTAACGTGTCGTCCGATCGCCTGGGCAGCAACAGCAACCCGCTGCTCAGCGACTCCCACAGTGCCAGCGCCGTTAGCTGCTACGGCCAGCTTGTCCTGCAATGAACCGCACCTGATGCCCACCATCCTCCTGACCGGCGCCACGGGCTACATCGGATCGCACACCTGGCTGGCGCTGCTGGAGGCCGGCTTCAACGTCGTCGGGTTGGACAACTTCTCCAACAGTTCGACCGAGGTGCTCGCGCGCCTGCAGCGCCTGTCGGGCCGCAGCCCGGTGTTCGAGCAGGCCAGCGTCTGCGATGCCGCGGCGATGAACGCGGTGTTCGAACGCCACGCCATAGACGCCACCGTGCACTTCGCTGCCTTCAAGGCCGTGGGCGAGTCCACCGCCATGCCCTTGACCTACTACGCCAACAACCTGGGTGGCCTCACGACCACCTGCGCCGTTATGCAGGCCCGCGGCGTGAAGCGCTTTGTGTTCAGCTCCAGCGCCACGGTGTACGGCGACCCGTCGCAACTGCCGATACGCGAAGACGCCCCCCTGTGCGCCACCAACCCCTACGGCCAGACCAAGCTGATGGGCGAGCAAATTTTGCGCGACCTGGGTGCGGCCGATGCCGGCTGGCAAACCGCCTGTCTGCGCTACTTCAACCCGGTGGGTGCACATGACAGCGGCCTGATCGGCGAAGACCCCCTGGGCCCGCCCAACAACCTGATGCCCTATGTGGCCCAGGTGGCCATTGGCCGGCGGCCCGTGCTGCACGTGCATGGCAAGGACTACGCCACACCCGACGGCACCGGCGTGCGCGACTACATCCACGTCTGCGACCTGGCCGACGGCCACGTGGCCGCGCTGCGGCATCTGTTCGATCACCCGGGCGGCGTCACCGTCAACCTCGGCACCGGCCAGGGCCACAGCGTGCTGGACGTCGTCAACACCTACGCCCAGGCCAGCGCGCGCGACGTGCCCTACCAGATCGGCCCGCGCCGGCCCGGGGACATCGCCGCCTGCTACGCCGACCCGGCCCTGGCCGAGCGCTTGCTCGGCTGGCGGGCCCGGCACGACCTCAAGCGCATGTGCAGCGACAGCTGGCGCTGGCAATCCATGAATCCGAAAGGTTACGCCCCATGATTCGCATCACCGTTCAACCCGTCATCATGGCCGGCGGTTCAGGCACACGCTTGTGGCCACTGTCGCGCTCGGGCTTCCCCAAGCAGTTCCTGGTGCTGTCAGGCAACACCAGCTTGTTTCAGCAAGCCGTGAGCCGCCTGCAGGGCCTGGCCGACGAGCAACTGTCGCTGAGCCCGGCACTGGTGGTCGGCAACGAGGAACACCGCTTCCTGGTGCTGGACCAGCTGCGTGAACTGGCCATCGAACCCGCGGCCGTGCTGCTGGAGCCGGTGGGCCGCAACACCGCGCCGGCCATGACACTGGCCGCCTTGCAAGCCACCCAGGAAGGCGCCGACCCCGTGCTGGTGGTTGCAGCGGCCGACCAGACCGTCACCGACGTGCCCGCCTACACCGCAGCCTTGCGGCGCGCCGTGGCGCAGGCGGCCGAGGGCGCCATCGCCATCCTGGGCATTCGGCCCGACCGGCCCGACATCGGCTACGGCTACATCCGCGCTGAAGGCGAGCTGGTGGCCCAGTTTGTCGAAAAACCCGACCTCGCCACCGCCCAGCGCTATGTCGCTGCCGGCAGCTACTTCTGGAACGCCGGCATGTTCGTGGTGCGCGCCTCGGTGTGGCTGGCCGCGCTGCAACGCTTTCGGCCGGACATCCTTGCTGCTTGCGAGACGGCCTTCGCTGCCCGCACCAGCGATGCCAAGTTTGTGCGCCCCGGCAAGGCCGAGTTCGCTGCCGTGCCCGCCGAGTCGGTGGACTACGCGGTGATGGAGAAGTGCCCCGGCGTGCTGGACATCCGCATGCAGCAGCTCGACGCCGGCTGGAACGACCTGGGCGCCTGGGAAGCCGTCTGGCAGGTGGCTGAAAAGGACGCTGATGGCAACGCCAGCACCGGCGACGCCATCGTGCGCGACAGCCACAACACGCTGGTGTACGCCACCAGTCGCCTGGTCAGCGTGGTGGGCCTGCGCGACGTGGTCGTGGTGGAGACCCCCGACGCGGTGCTGGTGGCCGACCGCGAACGCAGCCAGGACGTGAAGAAGATCGTCGCCCAGTTGGGCGCGGCACGGCGCGACGAACAGAACCTGCACCGCAAGGTGCACCGGCCCTGGGGCTGGTACGACAGCATCGACCACGGTCCGCGCCACCAGGTCAAACGCATCCTGGTCAAGCCGGGTGCTTCACTCAGCCTGCAGATGCACCACCACCGCGCTGAACACTGGATCGTGGTCAGCGGCACCGCCGAGGTCACCAACGGCGACAAGGTGATCATGCTCACCGAGAACCAGAGCACCTACATCCCGCTGGGCCAGACGCACCGCCTGGCCAACCCGGGCAAGGTGCCGCTGGAGATCATCGAGGTGCAATCGGGCAGCTACCTGGGCGAGGACGACATCGTCCGCTTCGAAGACACCTACGGCAGAAAGTAGTCCATGACCATCCTCGTTACCGGCGGCGCCGGCTTCATAGGCAGCAACTTCGTGCTCGACTGGCTGGGCCAGTCCGATGAGCCGGTCGTCAACCTCGACGCGCTCACCTACGCCGGCAACCTGCAGAACCTGGCCGCACTGCAAGGCGATGCACGCCACGTGTTCGTGCACGGCGACATCGGCGACCGCGCCTTGCTCGACGCCCTGTTCGCCACGCACCGCCCGCGTGCCGTGGTGCACTTCGCGGCCGAGAGCCATGTCGACCGCAGCATCCACGGCCCGGGTGCTTTCATGAAGACCAATGTCGAAGGCACCTTCACCTTGCTGGAGGCCACCCGCGCGCACTGGACGGCGCTGGAGGGCGACGCCAAGGCCGCTTTCCGCTTCCACCATGTCAGCACCGACGAGGTCTACGGCAGCCTGGCACCCGACGCACCCGCCTTCACCGAGACCCATCCCTACGAGCCCAACAGCCCGTATTCGGCCAGCAAGGCCGCCAGCGACCACCTGGTGCGCGCCTGGCACCACACCTACGGGCTGCCGGTGCTGACCAGCAACTGCAGCAACAACTACGGGCCCTTCCACTTTCCGGAAAAGCTCATCCCGCTGATGATCGTGGGCGCCCTGGCGGCCAAGCCGCTGCCCATCTACGGCGACGGCAACCAGGTGCGCGACTGGCTGTACGTGGGCGACCACTGCAGCGCCATCCGCGCCGTGCTGGCCGGCGGCAGGCTGGGCGAGGTCTACAACATCGGCGGCTGGAACGAAAAGCCCAACCGCGAGATCGTGCACACCGTGTGCGCCCTGCTCGACGAATTGCGGCCCAGCGCCCAGGGGCCCTACACGCGCCTGATCAGCCACGTGAAGGACCGCCCGGGCCACGACCGCCGCTACGCCATCGACGCACGCAAGATCGAGCGCGAGCTGGGCTGGCGCCCGGCCGAGACCTTCGACACCGGCATCCGCAAGACGGTGCAGTGGTACCTGGACCACGCCGACTGGGTGGCCAACGTGCAAAGCGGCGGCTACCGCGACTGGCTGGCCACCAACTACGAAAGCCGCCCATGAAGCTCTTGCTCTTGGGCTGCAACGGCCAGGTTGGTTGGGAACTGCAGCGTGCGCTGGCGCCGCTGGGCGAACTCGTCGCGCTGGACTTCGACACGCCGGGTGATCTGCGTGCTGACTTCGCGCAGCCCGAGGCATTGCGGGCCCTGGTGCGCAAGCTGGCGCCCGACGCCATCGTCAACGCCGCGGCCCACACCGCCGTCGACAAGGCCGAGAGCGAACCCGACTTCGCGCGCACCCTCAACGCCACCGCGCCCAGCGTGCTGGCGCATGAAGCGGCCGCACTCGGCGCGCTGCTGGTGCACTACAGCACCGACTACGTCTTCGACGG
>JANOLY010000662.1:0-6095 GCA_031420055.1 Burkholderiales bacterium
GTGGTCATGGTCGTGACGATGCTTGAGCCCACAGTCACACTGCCAAAGACGGCGTATCCGCGCCCGTCTGGGGTGTTCGTGTTGCCGCGGTCCAGCGCTACGTTGTTGTTATTCAAATTGACGAAGAACTCGGACGTTGCGGTGTTGGGCGATGTGCTTCGCGCCATGGCGACGGTCAGGCACAGATTCGACAGGCCGACGTTGTCTTCCAGCACGATGGGCGCGTTGTTAGGCTTAGTGGCTGGCCAGGCGTTACCCACCGTGATGGGACCGGCATAGCCGCCGCCTTGCAACACGAAGCCGGGTGAGTGACGGTGGATGACGGTGCCGTTGTAGAAGCCGGCAGCAACATAGTTCAGGAAGTTGGCCGTGGTGATTGGGGCACGCGTCGCGTCCAGCGTGAGCACGACGTTGCCGCTGACTCCTGCCCCGTTGCTGACCGCCAGCGTCACCTGCGGCGCGGTGGCTCCCGGGTCCGGGATGGCTGCCGACGCGGTGCAGACGGGGGCTGCGGGCGGCGGCGTGATCGGCGGCGTGGTGCCACTGTCGCCACCCCCGCCACCGCAGCCGGCCAGCAGCGTGGTGGTTGCCAACGCGGCCAGCAGCCGTTGTGTCCAGTTCTTCATGGGGAGTGCCTTCAGTGCGTTACTCAAAGATAAGCTTGCGCAGACCGCTCAGGGTGAACAGCCTGCCCGGATTCTGCGTTTCTTCCAGCACGCCGGACAAGCGCTTCAGGATGCGCGGGCTCTTGCGGCCGCGCCAAATTACCAGATCGGCCAGCCAGGGGTGGTGGTTGACGCGGCTGGCGGCCTCATACAGGTCGAACTGCGGCTTGAGCTTGTTCACCCCGGCCTGGTAGCGCGCTTGCACCGCGCTGTCGGCCGCGGCGGGGTCTTGCAGCAAAGCCTGGGCGGCCAGCATGCCGGTCTCCATGGCCTTGCCGATGCCCTCGCCGCTGAAGGCGTAGGTGCTGCCGATGGCCTCGCCGGTGGCCAGCAGGCCCGGGCGCGACCAGCGTGCGCCCAGCAGCGTGCAGCGCAGCGGCGCGCCCTTGATCTCGCCTTGCAGCGTGCCCGTGCGCATCAGCTCACCGGCCGGGGCGTAGACCTCGGCAAAGGCTTTGAACATGTCGCGCAGGTTGGCGCCGTCCATGCGCCCCTTGCCGTCGCGCTGTCGCAGGTGGCTGCCGGTCTGGCCGGCGCCGATGTTGAACAGGCCGCCCGGCGCCGGGAAGATCCAGCCATAGCCGCCGCGCAGCCGCGGGTGCCACACCAGTTGCAGCTGGGTGATGACGCCCACCAGCGCGTCGCACTTCACATAGCCGCGCAGCGCCACGCCGCTGGGCGTGTGGCGGTCGCACAGGCCGGCGGCTGTCAGCGCCTGCGGCACGGCGCCGGTGGCCAGCACCACCCAGGTGGCGCGCACCTCGTGCAGGGTGGCGTCGCCTGACAGACTCTTCAAACGTGCACCGACGACGCGCTCGCCGTCAAGCAGCGGCGCTTCGAAGCGCCAGGGCGTGGCCAGCTGCGCACCGGCACGCTGAGCGGCGCGCACCAGAATGTGGTCCAGCAGCTTGCGCGGCAGCACCGACATCGTGCCCGGCACGTCCACATGTCCGCCCCGCGGGCCGACGCAGCGCACGTGCTGCACGGGGGTGGCCAGCGCCGCCACCTCGTCGTACACGCCAAGGCGGCGCAGTGCGACGTGGCTGTCGGGGATGAGGCCGTCGCCGCAAATCTTGTCGCGCGGGAAGTCGTGTTGGTCGACCAGCAGCACGTGTTTCCCGTCGCGCGCCAGCAGCTGCGCGCAGGCGCTGCCGGCGGGGCCCGCGCCAATGACGAGCACGTCGCAGCGGGCGGGCAGGGAGGGGGTGGTCATGGGGGGCGGATTGTAGGCAAGGGCCCCGTGGCGTTGCTGGCACGCACCTTACCGAAGCGCCGAGCTGCATCAGGCCCCGAACAACTTGCCGCGCGCCGCGTTGGTGATGGCCGCCACGCAAGGGTGGCTGATGCGCCGCTCGACAGAGATGGCGAAGAACTCTTCGACGATCTCTTCGGTGCTGCCTATCACCACGCCGCCGTACTGGGCGGCGGTTTCCTCGGCCAGCAGCGAAGGCGACAGGAACACGCCGCGCCCTTCACGGCCGAAGTCCTTGAGCAAGGCCATGTCGTCAAACTCGCCAATGATGCGCGGGTGTAGCTGGTGGCGGGTCAACCAGGCTTCGAGCTGTTTGCCGACGGCCGACATCGGGTTGGGCACCAGCATGGGCGCGCCGTTCAGGCAGTCAGGGAAACGCCCCTTCAGCTGTGGCTGCAAGGTCGGTGCGCAGAAAAAACTCATGGGCGAACTGCCCAGCGCGTGGTTGAAAGCCTTCACACTGACCTGGCGCGACAGCGGCTCGTCGGCAATCACCAGGTCCAGCCGGTGCAGCGCCAGGGTCGCCAGCAGGTCGGGAAACTTGCCTTCATGGCAGATCAACCGCACCGGCTCGGCCATGGCCTGCGCCGGCTCCAGCAGCCGGTAGGCCACCGACTTGGGCACCGAGTCGACCACGCCGACACGAAAGTCCAGCACCCGCCCTGCGCCTTCCTGGCGCTCGCGCATCGCCGTCTCCAGCGCGCTGCCCAGGGTGAAGATTTCCTCGGCGTAGCCCAAGGCCACGCGGCCGTCTTCGGTGAGTTCGAGCTGGCGCCCCTTCTTGCGGAACAGCTTGCGGCCCAGCCGGTCTTCCAGCAGCTTGATCTGCCCGGACAGCGTCTGCGGCGTGGTGTGCAGCTGTTCGCTGGCGCGCATCACACCACCGGCCTTGGCCGTGACCCAGAAGTAGTGCAGATGCTTGAAGTTCATGCTTCGCGTTTTTCGAAGTGATTTTGCTTAAATATCGAATTTACGAGTCAAGCGCATATCCCTAGATTACGCGGTGTTGTTGCCCCACACCTTCATCAACGACCCGTTTTTCGGAGACTTCCATGCGCATGAGTACCAAAGGCCGCTTCGCTGTCAACGCCATGATCGACCTCGCCTTGCGCGAGCACGCCGGCCCGGTGGCGTTGGCCACCATAGGCGCGCGTCAGCAGGTATCGATGTCCTATCTGGAGCAGTTGTTCAGCCGACTGCGCCGACAGGGTCTGGTCGAGAGCACACGCGGCCCGGGGGGCGGCTACACACTGGGCCGTTCGGCTGAAACCATCACGGTGGCCCAAATCATCAGTGCTGTCGACGACGGTTTGACTGAAAGCGGCGCGGGCAGCGATGACGATGGCCTGTCACGCGACCTGTGGCAGCGCCTGAACGCCGTGATGCTGGCCCACATGGGCACCATCACGCTGCACACGCTGGTCGATGAGCAGACGGCCAAGGGCGTGTCTATCGAGACCCGCCCGGTGCGCCGCCCGGCGGTGTCGCCTGTGGCAACCAAGCCGGTGCGTACCAACGCACCGAACTCGGTGTTTGCCTTCGGCCGTTCTTTCGCCGGCTGACCCGGTTCCCGGCGATCGCAATCGCCGCCCCGGCCGCCGTGTGAACAGCAGCCAGGGTGGTTTCACTTGTACAGCACCTGCGGCAGCCACAGCCCGATGGCCGGGAACTGGTACAGCAGCA
The DNA here is from genome assembly GCA_031420055.1 of Burkholderiales bacterium. Lineage (GTDB taxonomy): Bacteria > Pseudomonadota > Gammaproteobacteria > Burkholderiales > Burkholderiaceae_C > Rubrivivax. The sequence continues at coordinate 3,601 of JANOLY010000662.1, forward strand.
CGATGGCCAGCACCTGGATGCCCATGAAGGGCAGCATGCCGGCGAAGATCTGGTTCAGCGTCACATGCGGCGGGCTCACGCCCTTCAGGTAGAAGGCCGCCATGGCCACCGGCGGGCTCAGGAAGGCGGTCTGCAGGTTCAGCGCCACCAGCAGGCCGAAGAACAGCGGGTCGACGCCGAAGTTGTCCAGCAGCGGGATGAAGATGGGCATGAAGATCACGATGATCTCGGTCCACTCCAGCGGCCAACCCAAGATGAAGATGATGACCTGGCTGAGCACCAGAAATTCGGTCTTGCTCAGGTTCATCGACAGCACCCATTTCTCGACCAGGTCCTGCCCGCCCAGCAGCGCAAACGCCGCCGAGAAGATGGCGCTGCCCACGAACAGCCAGCACACCATGGCGCTGGTCTTGGCGGTGAGGAAGACGCTCTCTTTCAGCATCGTCAGGTTGAACTGCCGGTAGGCCAGCGCCAGCAAGAAGCCGCCAAAGGCCCCCACTGCTGCCGCCTCGGTGGGCGTGGCCAGGCCCATCACGATGCTGCCCAGCACCGCCAGGATCAGCACCACCAGCGGGAAGAAGCTGGCCAGCAGCATCTTGAAGATTTCCAGCCGCTGGAAGCTGAGCAGCGCGTAGAACGCCACCATGGCCAGCGCGCCCACACCCAGCCCGATCCAGTAGCCGCGGGTGGGAGGTGTGCGCTCGGCAGCCACCACCGGCGCGGCAGGCGCGCCGGCCCCGGGGGGCTCTTGCACGCCGCTGCTTGTTGGCTCGGCGCTGGCACTCGCGCTGCTGCCAGGGGGCTCTTTGACGCCGCCGTCCGCGGCCGCAGGCTCCTGCAGGCCGCCGCCTGCCACGGCAGGCTCTTGCAAGCCACCGGAAGACGGTTCCTGCAGCCCACCACCGGCTGACTTTTCGCTTCCCTCGGCGCCGGCCGGCTCGGCCGTCTCGCTGCCGATCTGCGCCATGGTTGCTACCGCCTCGGCGGGGCGGGTGTTGATGTGCCAGCTGAACGCTGTCACGGCACCAAACACCAGCAAGGGCAGCAGCGCCACGCCCAGTTGCTGCAACAGGTAGCCGCTGGACACCGCCTGGTTGGCGGGGCCCTTCAAGCCGCCGGTCAGCGCGCGCAACAGCGCCGGCAGCGCGGTGTTGGAGATCTGCTGCGAGACCCGCTCGGTGCCGCTGGGCAGCGGCACGAAGCGATCGGCCATCGACAGTGGCGGCATCAGGTTCGGCTTGAGCTTGGCCAGGATGATGATGTAGACGACATACAGCCCGGCCAGCATCAACCCCGGGAACAGCGCGCCAGCGTAGAGCTGCACCACCGACACGCCGGCGGTGGCGCCGTAGACGATCAACATCACCGAGGGCGGAATCAGGATGCCCAGGCAGCCGCCGGCCGTGATGGCGCCGGCGCCGACGCGCACGTCGTAGCCGCCCTTGATCATCTGCGGGAAGGCCAGCAGCCCCATCAGCGTGACCACCGCGCCGACGATGCCGGTGGCGGTAGCGAACACCGCGCAGGTGAAGATGGTGGCCACGGCCAGCGAACCCGGCACGCGCGCCATCGCCAGGTGCAGGCTCCTGAAGAGCTTTTCGATCAGGTTGGCGCGTTCGACGAGATAGCCCATGAACACGAACAGCGGGATCGAGATGAGCACGTCGTTGCCCATGATCTTGAAGGCGCTCTGCACCATCAGGGTCAGCGTCTTGCTGATGTTTTCCTCGTAGGCGATCCAGGTGAAGATCATGCCCATGCCCATCAGCGTGAACGCCGTGGGGAAGCCCAGCATGATGGCCACCACGACCAGGCCCAACATCATCAGGCCGAGGTGGCCGTTGGTGACTTTGGGCGCCATCAGCAGCATCGTCGCGGTGCCCGCGATGATCAGCGCCATGATGATGAAGCCGAACCAGAGTTCTTTGCGGATCTTCATTTCGCGGCCTCCTGCTTGACCAGCAATTCGTCGAGTTTGGCGATGTCTTCGTCCTTCACGTGCACCATGGCCTTGAGTTTTTCGACGTCGACTTCCTCCACGTCCTGTTCCCGTGAGGGCCAGGCGCCGTCACGGATGCATACCAAGCAGCGCACGATCTCGACGATGCCCTGCAGCAGCAGCATGCCGCCGGCCAGCGGAATCACGAACTTGAAGGGGTAGACGGGGATGGGCGTGGCGCTGAAGGTGTTCTCGCGGATGGCCATCGATTCGTTGGCGAACGTCCAGCCGGCCCAGGTCATGGCCACCACCCCGGGCATGAAGAAGACGAAGTACAGCAGCAGGTCCCACTTGGCCTGCGTCTGCGGCCTGAAGAAGCTGTAGAGCACGTCGCCGCGGACATGGCCGTTCTTGGCCAGCGTGTAGGCGCCGGCCATCATGAACAGGCTGCCATACATCATGAGCTGCGCGTCCAGTGCCCAGTCGTGCGGGGTGTTCATCGCGTAGCGCGAAAACACCTCCCAGGTGATCATCAATGTCAAGCCAACGATGAGCC
>JANOLY010000663.1:0-8462 GCA_031420055.1 Burkholderiales bacterium
CTACATCGACCTGAAGATGCAGGAAGTCACGCGTTTCCGCATGGCCACGCACCCGGTCGAGTTCGACATGTACTACTCGCTCTGAATTTGCACACGCAGCCGGCGCAGGCCGGCAACGCCAAAGGGGCGGGCCAAAAGGCCCGCCTTTTTCGTTACCGAGCTGCGGGCCGGCCTGGGCCACAATTCGGCCATGTACGCATACACCGACACCCCCAGCGCCCGGCCCTTGGCCTGGTTGCTGCTTCTGGGTTTGCTGGCGCCGCCCCTGGTGACAGCGCAGGAGGCACGCCCGGTGTACCGCTGCCCCGGGCCGCCCGTGCTCTACACCGACACCCTCACCCTGGCCGAAGCCCGCGAGCGGGGCTGCCGCAGCGTGGAGGGCACACCCGTCACGGTGGTGCAGGGCCGCCCCCGCGCCCCGGCCGGCGCCGTGCCAGTGGCTGCGTCGGCGGCTGCGCCCCGGCCTGGCGACACGCGCGTCGACCCCGCGGCCCAGCGCGCGCGCGACAGCGATGCCCGCCGCATCCTCACTGACGAACTGCGCCGCGAGGAAGAACGCCTGGCCGGCATGCAGCAGGAATTCAACCGGGGCGAGCCCGAACGCCGCGGCGACGAGCGCAACTTCCAGCGCTACCAGGAACGTGTCGCCGAGATGCGCGCCGGCATCGCGCGCAAGGAAGCCGACATAGCAGCCATCCGCCGCGAGCTCGGCAAGCTGCCGCCGTGACGGCCCAGCGCCGCCGCGACAGCACCGGCCGGCCGTGAACAGCAACAAGGTGCCGGCGGGCAACGAGTTCGACCTGCTGGTCACCATGGTGGCCCTGGTGGACCGCGACGGCCACTGCCTGCTTGCCAACTCGGCGCTGGAAAACGCTGTCGGCCAGTCGCGCCGGGCGCTGCAGCGCACCAGCGTGTTCGACTGGCTGGCCGACCCGGCCCCCCTGCACGAGGCCTTGCTGATGGTGGCCGCCAACGAGGTCGCGACCAGCCGTTTTGCGGCCCTGTTGCGGCGCCAGTCGGGCGCCGGCAGCGAGCTGCCCGTGCACGTGGTGGTCAGCCAGCCCGAACCGGCCGGGCCCTTGCTGCTGGAGCTGCTGGAAGTTGAGCAGCAGACGCGGCTGGACCGCGAAGAGCGTTCGCACGGCCTGGCCCAGGCCAACAAGGAGCTGGTGCGCAATCTGGCCCATGAAATCAAGAACCCACTGGGCGGCATACGCGGCGCGGCGCAGTTGCTGGCAATGGAAGTCGGCCGACTGCCGGGCCGCGCCCCAGGCGATGCACCCGCGCGAGGGGCGGGCGCTGAGCTTGGCGGCCCGGGGGCGCTGACCGCCCGCGAGCTGACCGAGTACACCCAGGTCATCATCGCCGAGGCCGACCGCCTGCAAGCCTTGGTCGACCGCCTGCTTGCGCCCCACCGCCGCCCGCAGCTGGTGGCCGACGTCAACATCCACGAGGTCTGCGAGCGTGTGCGTTCGCTGGTGCTGGCCGAGTTTGCGCGCGGGCTGCGCGTGGAGCGCGACTACGACACGTCCATCCCCGAATTCCGCGGCGACCGCGAACAGCTGATCCAGGCCGTGCTCAACATCGCCCACAACGCTACCCAGGCGCTGGCCGAACGCATCGCCGCGGGCGACGCCAAGCTGGTGCTGCGCACGCGCGTGGCGCGCCAGGCCACGGTGAGCCGCCAGCGCTTTCGCCTGGCACTGGAATTGCATATCCAGGACAACGGGCCAGGTGTGCCCGAGGCCATCCGAGACCGCATGTTCCACCCCCTGGTTTCGGGGCGTGACGGTGGTTCGGGCCTCGGGCTCACCCTGGCGCAGACTTTTGTTGAACAGCACCAGGGCACGATCGACTGCGAAAGTGTTCCGGGCCGCACCATCTTCAAGTTGCTGATTCCTCTGCCCTGATTTTCCTGACAGCGCCTGCAGTTCACCGAGTGAGGTCCCCTCCCGCATGAAACCGATCTGGGTCGTTGACGACGACCATTCCATCCGCTTCGTGCTCGACAAGGCGCTCACGCGCGAGCAGTTCAGCGTGCGCACCTTTGCCAGCGCCCGCGAGGTGCTCAAGGCGCTGGAGAGCGACGCGCCGCAGGTGCTGGTCAGCGACATCCGCATGCCCGGCGGCAGTGGTATCGAGCTGCTGACCCAGGTCAAGCAGATGCACCCGGGGCTGCCGGTGATCATCATGACGGCCTACTCCGACCTGGACAGCGCCGTGTCGGCCTTCCAGGGCGGTGCGTTTGAATACCTGCCCAAGCCCTTCGATGTGACTAAAGCGGTGGACCTCATCCGCCGCGCCGTTGAAGAAAGCCAGCGTGAAGAAGTCGGCGACACGGCGCAGGTCCAGATGCCCGAGATGCTGGGCCAGGCGCCGGCCATGCAGGACGTGTTTCGCGCCATCGGGCGACTGAGCCAAAGCAACGTCACGGTCATGATCACCGGCGAAAGCGGCTCGGGCAAAGAGCTGGTGGCGCGCGCCCTGCACAAGCACAGCCCGCGCGGCGACCTGGGCAACAAGGGGCCGTTCGTGGCCATCAACACCGCGGCCATCCCCAAGGACTTGCTGGAAAGCGAACTCTTCGGTCACGAGCGCGGCGCGTTCACCGGCGCGCAGACCATGCGCCGCGGCCGGTTTGAGCAGGCGGATGGCGGCACGCTGTTCCTGGACGAAATCGGCGACATGCCCTTTGACCTGCAAACGCGGCTGTTGCGGGTGCTGTCCGACGGCCAGTTCTACCGCGTCGGCGGCCACCAGCCGCTGAAGGCCAACGTGCGTGTGATTGCCGCCACGCACCAGAACCTGGAAGAGCGCGTGCGCCTGGGCCACTTCCGCGAAGACCTGTACCACCGGCTCAACGTCATCCGCCTGCGCCTGCCCTCGCTGCGCGAGCGGCGCGAAGACATCCCCATGCTGACGCGCTTCTTCCTGCAAAAGAGCGCCAAGGAGCTGGGCGTGGAAGCCAAGCGCATCACCGACAGCGCGCTGGTGCAGGTGGCCGAATTCGAGTTCCCCGGCAACGTGCGCCAGCTCGAGAACCTGTGCCACTGGCTCACCGTGATGGCGCCGGCCCAGGTCATCGAGCCCAAGGACTTGCCCCCCGAACTGCTGGGGCTTTCAGCGCCTATGGCCCAGCCGGCCGATCAGTCCGTGATGCCGGCCACGGTGCCCACCGCGGCTGCCAGTGCGGCCCTTGCCGAGCCGGGGCTGTCGACGCAGGCCCCGTCGGCGCCACCAGCCTGGCTGGCCGACCTGCAGCGCGACACGCGCCAGCGCCTGGACGCCGGGCAGCCGCAGGTGTGGGAGGCGTTGACCCGGCAGTTCGAGACCTGCCTGATCCTTGCCGCGCTGGACATCACCCGCGGCCGGCGCATCGAGGCGGCGCAGAAGCTGGGCATAGGCCGCAACACCATCACGCGCAAGATCCAGGAACTCGGCCTGGACGACTAGTCGGCGCGGCCGCTCAGTCCAGTGTCACGACCACCGGCGCGTGGTCGCTGGGCCGCTCGTTCTTGCGCGGCAGCTTGTCGATGTGGCAGGCCGTGACCCGGCCCTTCAGCGCCTGGCTGACCAGGATGTGGTCGATGCGCAGGCCTTGGTTCTTGCGGAAGGCCAGCATCCGGTAGTCCCACCACGAGTACAACTTGGCGGGTTGATCGAACAGCCTGAACGCATCGACCAGGCCGAGCCCGACCAGCCCCTGGAAGTGCGCACGTTCCTGCGGCGTGAGGTGGATCGTGCCGGCCAGCAGCACCGGGTCATACACATCGCGGTCCTCGGGTGCGATGTTGAAGTCGCCCATCAGCACCAGGTTCGGGTGCTGCTGCAACTCGCTGGCGACCCAGGCCTGCAGCGCATCAAGCCAGCGCATCTTGTAGACGAACTTGTCGCTGTCGGGCGACTGCCCGTTCGGGAAGTAGCCGCCGATGACGCGAATATTCCCTTGTGAACCGGCCACGCTGCCGGCGATGACACGGGCCATGTCGTCGTCGAAGCCGGGGATGTTCTTCACGACATTCGCCGCCGGCCCGCCGCGAACCAGCAGCGCCACGCCGTTGTAGGTCTTCTGGCCGTGGAAATCGACGGCGTAGCCCGCCGCCTCGATTTCGGCCCGCGGAAACTTGTCGTCGGTAAGCTTGGTCTCCTGCAGCACCAGGCAGTCCACTGGGTTGGCCGCAAGCCAGTCCAGCACCTGCGGCAGCCGCACGGCCAGGGAGTTGACGTTCCAGGTGGCGAGTTTCATACGGGTAAAAGTCTCTGTTGAATCAGACAAGCAAGTTGTGCGCGACCACTCGGCGCGCCGGTGCTGCAGCAAGCCCTCCGACGCGCCGTCACCCCGTCGCCCTTTGCCTGATCTCATCCAGCACCTGCACCATCCGGTCGACCTTGGCCGCCGGGAACAGCCCCTCCGGACCCTGCGGGCTGATGTCGAGGAACGGCGACTCGTACAGCCGCCCGGCTTCCATCACACCGTTGGTCGTCAGCTCGGAAACGATCAGGTCGATGAACTCGATCTGGTCCGGCGTGGCCTGGGTGCCTGCTATCACGTCGCTGAAGGCTTGCGCCACGGCCTCGCGCTCCATGCCGACCAAAGACCGGATGAAGATGCCCAACCCGAACAGGCCTTCGGCCGCCTTCTGGATCATCTCCGGCGTGCCGCCGGCGTCGGCCAGCATGCGCTCCAGTTCCGCCAGGTCGGTGGGCGTCAGTGCCTGGCCGCGCCGCAAACGCTGCAAGGCCAGATGGCCCTCGTGGGCCCTGAGGAACTGCCGCGCCTTGTCCTTGAACCGGGCCATGTCCAGACCCAGACCCAGGCCCGCAGCGATACCGACTTCGGGCAGGTCGAAGCGGGTCTCGGTGCCCAGTTCGTCGATGAAGTCGGTGTAGATGACTTTCTTCTTCGACTTCTCGATCAGCTTGACAAGCAGACGCAGCCGCTTGCGGGCGTTCTCCAGCATGCCCAGCGTCACGTCGTTCCACCAATCATCGCCCGCGATGGCCTGGATCAGCACCATCTCGGCCCGGATGGCGGGCACGGCTTCCTGCTCTTCCAGCGCACTGGCGATGGCGCGAGTCTGATCCCGCAGCGCGCCAAACCCGGGCGCGGCTTGCAGGACGGCCAATTGGGTGCGCAGCACGAGCAGGTCGAAGCGCTTGGCCTCCTCGTCAGCGTCCACAAACTCGGTGGGCAGGTTGGCGATGTGGCTGGCCAGCTCAGTGTGGTCGTCGCAAGTCAGCGCTTTCCAGGCCTCGGGCCGCGCGAACCTTTCGACCGCGCGCCGCTGCGGCCGCACGACGAAGTTCTCGACATTCATGGCCGCCACCACCTGGTGCAGATGGCCGGCCGTGCTGTCGCGCAACTGCGGGTGGTTGGGCTGCGAACCGTACCTGGCGGGCGGCTCGTTGACGTGCTGCCCGTCGGTGATTTTGCGGTCCAGCTCATCGATCAGGCTCAACCGCGCCTTGAACAAGCGCGCGCCCAAGGATTCAGTGGCGTGGCCGTCGGTGGTGTCCGGGTTCTGGCTGAAAAATTCCAGGTTCTGGCAGTAGTCGAACAGGTAGAAGAACTTCTTGTGTTCGCCCGGGCAGAACAGGTCGGGGCACAACCGCGTGCCGCGCCCCACCATCTGCCAGAACTTCGTGCGCGAGCGGACGATCTTGAAGAACACCAGGTTCACCACCTCGGGCACGTCGATGCCGGTGTCGAGCATGTCCACCGAGATGGCGATGTGCGGCGACTTGTCCTTGGTCGAGAACGCGTCGATCAGGCTCTGCGCATAAGTCGTCCTGTAGGTGACGACGCGCGCGAACTCGCCCTTGAAGTGCGGGTAGTTGACATTGAAGCGCTCGGCGATGAACTCGGCGTGGTCGTTGTTCTTGGCGAACACGATGGTCTTGCCCAGGCGGTCGCCGCCGGCCACCTTCTGGCCGCGGGTCATCAGGTGCGCCAGCGCCTTGTCCACCGTGTCGGTGTTGAACAGCCACTTGTTCAGGGCCGCGGCCTCCACCTCGCCCGGCGGCGGGGTGCCGTCCTCGGTCCATTCCAGGGCGTCCCACTGTTCCTTCTCGTCTTCGCTGAGCTGGGCGTACTTGATGCCGTCGCGCTGAAACTTCAGCGGCACCGACACCGCCAGCGGCGGCACCAAGTGGCCATCGGCCACCGCCTGGTCCAGCGGGTAGGCGTCGGTGGGCAGCCCGTCTTCGAGGTCGAACAAGCCGTAGGTGTTGTGGTCGATCTCGTCCTTCGGTGTGGCCGTCAGGCCCACCAGCAGGCAGTCGAAGTACTCGAAGATGGCGCGGTACTTCTGGTACACCGAGCGGTGCGCCTCGTCGATGACGATGAGGTCGAAGTGGCCGACGCCGAAGCGCAGTTGGCCGCCTTTGCTGTCATCCATGGCCTCGTCGATCAAGCCCATCATCGTCGGGTAGGTGGAGACGAACACCCGGCCCTCGGTGTGCTTGTCGGTCACCAGATTGACTGGCGACGAGTCCGGCAGGTGGCGCTTGAAGGCATTCACCGCCTGGTTCACCAGCGCCACCCGGTCGGCCAGGAACAGCACCCGCTTGGCCCAGTTCGCGCGCATCAGCACATCGGCCAGCGCGATCACCGTTCGGGTCTTGCCCGCGCCAGTGGCCATCACCGCCAGCGCCTTGCGCAGGTGGTGACCCTCGAACGCCTCGCCAATGCGGCGAACCGTGCGCACCTGGTAGTAGCGCTCGATGATGTTGGCGTCGATCGCCGCGGTAGACAGCGGCTTGCGGCTGCTGCGGCGCTGGATCATCAGCGCCAGCTCGGCCTTCTTGTGGAACCCCTGCACCGCGCGCGGCGGGTAGAGCGTGTCGTCCCAGATCCAGTGCTCATAGCCGTTGGAGCAGAAGATCACCGGCCGCTGGCCGTATTGCGCCTCCAGGCAGTCGGCATACAGCTTGGCCTGTTGCTGGCCTTCCTTGGCGCCCTTCTTCGTGCGCTTGGCTTCCACCAGCGCCAGCGGCTTGCCGTCGTCACCCCACAGCACGTAATCCACGAAGCCCTTGCCTTGCGCCAGCCCTTTCCCGTCCGGCATGCCGGTGACCTCGATCTCGAAGTTCTTCTTCGGGTCGAGTTGCCAACCGGCCTCTTTCAGCAGCAGGTCGATGAAGTAGTCGCGGGTTTCGGCTTCGGAATAGTCGTGCGTGTCGGGTGTGGCGGCGTTGACGAGCTTGGCGGCCGCCACTTCCTCGCGCAGCCGGGCCAGTTCGGCATCCAGCGCCGCCGTGGTGCCCAGCAGCGTGGACAGCCTCTCATCGCGCTCGGCGAGCTGCGCTTCCAGCTTCTGCAACTGGTCCAGGGTCTGCGGTGGCACGGCCGGCGCTGCGGCGGCAGGCTTGGGCAGCAGCGTCGCGTCGAAGGCCAGCCCGGGGTCGGGCCGGCCGCGCTGGCCATAGGTGCGCGCCAGCCAGTAGCAAGTGTGGAACAGCTCGCGCGTGGCCACCACGGCATCGGCCGGCAGCACCTTGCGGGTGCTGTGCACGGCCTGGTTGCCGAGTTCCTTGATCACCTTGGTCTTGGTGAACACGGCCTCGCCCACTACGCGGGCGAAGCTGGGCTCGTGGATCAGCGCGCTCAGCTTGTCCTGGTAGGGCAGGCGCAAACCACGGTCATGCTTGTAGAGCCAGGCCACCGCCAGTTCCAGCGTGCGCCGGGCGTAGAAGCAGGCGGCCCGCGCGTCGGTGTGCACCATGCTCTCGGCACGGGTGGCCGATTCGTGCAGGAGCGGCCACTCGGCTTGCAGGAAGCTGAAGTTGCTCACGCGCCGGCCGCGCCTTGCTCGATCAACAGCGCGTTGATCTGCGCGGACAAGGTCGGCAGGTCCTGCTGGACCGTGGCCCAGATCAGATCCCAGTCCACCGCAAAGTAGCCGTGCGACACGCGGTTTCGCATGCCGATCATCACCGCCCAGGGCACCTGAGCCTGCGCGGCGGCAAAGTCGGCATGGCGGCGCTGGACATTGCGCGCCGCCTCACCGATGACTTCGATGTTGCGCAACACCGCGTCCTGGGTCTTGTCGTCGGCGGCAAAGTCGGTGGCCGACAGGCCCGCCACATAGCGCTGGATGCGCTGGATCGCCAGCGCGATGTGTTGCAGGTAGTCTCCGGCAGGCGTGGCGGCGTGGCCGGGCTCATACCGGCTGGGCCTCGGCCACCACCTGCTGGCGAAACTTCTCGGGCAGCCCCTTGGGCGTGAGCACGTCCACGCTGACGTGCAACAGCGCCGCCAACTCCAGTTCGATGCGCGCGATGTCCATCAGCGATGTGCCCGGGGTCGGGTCGACGAGCAGATCGAGGTCGCTGGCCTCGGTGTCGGTGCCACGCAGCACCGAGCCGAACACCCGCACATTCGTCACGCGGTGGCGCAAGGCGATGGCGCGGATCGCGTCGCGGTGCTGGTTCAGGGCGTGGGTGGGGCGCATGGGCGATTG
>JANOLY010000664.1:0-2364 GCA_031420055.1 Burkholderiales bacterium
GATCCTGCTGCTGGCCAACCACATTGGCGACTTGGGTGTGCTGCAACAGGCCCTGGCCGCAGCCCGCGCGGGGCTGGCACTTCCGGAGACCTCAGCATGACGCTCAACACCCAATCCGGTTTCGGCAACCAGTTTGCCAGCGAAGCCGTTGCCGGCACTTTGCCGCAGGGCCGCAACAGCCCGCAGCAGGTGGCCCGGGGGCTCTACGCCGAACAGGTGTCGGGCAGCGCATTCACCGCACCGCGCACCGAGAACCGCCGCAGTTGGCTGTATCGCCGTCAGCCCTCGGTGGTGACGGGGCCGTACCAGCCCTATGCGCACGCAAGCTGGACGACGGGTGCTGCCGGTGGCGTGGCGGCGCCGCCAGACCCGATGCGCTGGAGCCCATTCCCATTGCCCAGCGCAGCCACCGACTTCATCGACGGCCTGCACACCGTGGTCGCCAACGGCGACGCCGACGCGCAGGTCGGCATGGCCGCACTGGTGTACGCCGCCAACCGCTCGATGGGCCGGCGCGCGCTCGTCAATGCCGACGCTGAAATGCTGCTGGTGCCGCAACTGGGGCGCCTGCTCATCACAACTGAACTCGGCGTGCTGGAAGTCAAGCCGGGTGAAGTCGCGTTGCTGCCGCGCGGCCTCGTCTTCAAGGTCGAACTGCCCGACGGCGACTCACGCGGCTACTGCGCTGAAAACTACGGCGCCGCTTTTCGTCTGCCCGAACTCGGCCCCATCGGCAGCAACGGCCTGGCCAATGCGCGCGACTTCCTGGCGCCCGTGGCGGCGTTCGAAGACAGCCCCGGCGCTTACGAGCTGATCAAGAAATACGGCGGCCGCCTGTGGCGCAACACGCAGCCGGGCACGCCTTTCAACGTGGTGGCCTGGCACGGCAACCTGGCGCCGCTGAAATACGACACGGCCAACTTCATGACCATCGGTTCGATCAGCTTCGACCACCCCGACCCCAGCATCTTCACCGTGCTCACCAGCCCGAGCGACACCCCCGGCACCGCCAATTGCGACTTCGTCATCTTCCCGCCGCGCTGGCTGGTGGCTGAAGACACCTTCAGGCCGCCCTGGTTCCACCGCAACCTGATGGCCGAATTCATGGGCCTGGTGCACGGCCAGTACGACGCCAAGCCGGATGGCTTCAAGCCCGGCGGCGCCAGCCTGCACAACACGATGGTGCCGCATGGGCCCGACGTCGAAGCTTTCGCCAAGGCCAGCCAGGCCGCGCTGATGCCGCACAAGTTGGAAGATACGCTGGCGTTCATGTTTGAAAGCCGCTACCGTTTTGTGCCCACCGCCTGGGCCTTGAACGGCGGCTCGCTCGACAGCGCTTACGCCGGTTGCTGGGCCGGTTTGAAGGACAGCTTCGCACCATGACCCTAATTGACGCCACGCATGACCCCACATTGACGAGCTGGGTCGAGTCGGCCAACACCGAAGACACCGACTTCCCGCTGCAGAACCTGCCGTACGGGCGTTTCAAACGTGTCGGTGCCGACGAACCCGTGCGCGTTGGCGTGGCCATCGGCGACCAGGTGCTGGACCTGCGCTTGGCCAGGGAACTGAGCCCCTGGCCCGACGACGTGGTGCCGATGCTGGAGCTGCTGGCCGCTGGCGACCTGGCCGCTTTCATGGCGCTCGGCCGGCCCGCGTGGCGCAGCATGCGCGCGGCCCTGTCGGCCGCGCTGATGGCCGACAGCATGCAGAGCCCGTTCCTGGAAACCTGCCTCGTGCCGCAGGGGGCCGTGCAGATGGCGATGCCGTGCGAGATTGGCGACTACACCGACTTCTACACCAGCATCCACCACGCCACGGCAGTGGGCAAGATGTTCAGGCCCGACAACCCGCTGCTGCCCAATTACGAGTGGGTGCCCATTGGCTACCACGGCCGCAGCTCGTCCATCGTCGTCAGCGGGCAGCCCGTGCGCCGGCCCGTCGGGCAGGTCAAAACGCTCGACGCGCCAGAGCCCAAAGTGCAGCCCAGCCGCCGGCTCGACTTCGAGCTCGAGCTGGGTGCGCTGGTGGGCAGCGGCAACCCTTTAGGCGAACGCATCGGCATCGACGCGGCCGAAGATGCGCTGTTCGGCCTGGTGCTGTTCAACGACTGGAGCGCGCGCGACATCCAGCCCTGGGAATACCAGCCGCTAGGCCCTTTCCTGAGCAAAAACTTCGCCAGCACGGTGTCGGCGTGGGTCGTGACGATGGAAGCGTTGGCGCCTTTCCGCCAGGCCTTCAGGCGCCCGCCCGGCCGCCCGCAACCGCTGCCGTACCTGGACAGCGCCCACAACCGCGAAGCCGGCGCGATGAACATCGGGCTCGAGGTCTGGCTGCAGACCGCCACCATGAAACAACAAGGCC
>JANOLY010000665.1:0-3853 GCA_031420055.1 Burkholderiales bacterium
CAACAACCTGGCCATCAAGGGCGCGGCGCACTTCTACGAGTCCAAGGGCAAGCACCTGGTCACCGTCAAGACCGAGCATAAGTGCGTGCTCGACACCATGCGCGAACTCGAGCGCCAGGGCTTCGAGGTGACTTACCTCGAAGTGCAAGACAACGGCCTGCTCGACCTGGATGTGTTCAAGGCGGCTTTGCGCCCCGACACCATCCTGGCCTCGGTGATGATGGTCAACAACGAGATCGGGGTGATCCAGGACATCGCGGCCATCGGCGCGATCTGCCGCGAGCGCGGCATCCTGCTGCACGTGGATGCCGCCCAGCCCACCGGCAAGGTGGCCATCGACTTGGGCCAGCTGCCCATCGATCTGATGAGCATGGCCTCGCACAAGACCTACGGCCCCAAGGGCATAGGCGCGCTGTACGTGCGCCGCAAGCCCCGTGTGCGCATCGAGGCGCAGATGCACGGTGGCGGCCACGAGCGCGGCATGCGCAGCGGCACGCTGGCGACGCACCAGTGCGTGGGCATGGGCGAGGCCTTTCGCATCGCCCGGCTGGAGATGGGCACCGAGAACGAACGCATCCGCATGCTGCAGCGCAAGCTGCTGGCCGGCCTGCAGACCATGGAGCAGGTCTTCATCAACGGCGATCTCGAACGCCGGGTGCCGCACAACCTGAACATCAGCTTCAACTACGTCGAGGGCGAGTCGCTGATCATGGGTGTGAAGGGCTTGGCGGTGTCGTCGGGCTCGGCCTGCACCTCGGCCAGTCTGGAGCCCAGCTATGTGCTGCGCGCCCTGGGCCGCAGTGATGAACTCGCGCACTCCAGCCTGCGCATGACCATAGGCCGCTTCACCACCGAAGCCGAGATCGACTACGCGGTGGCCACGCTGCACGACCGCGTGGGCAAGCTGCGTGAACTGTCCCCGCTGTGGGAAATGTTCAAGGACGGCATCGACATCAGCACCATTCAGTGGGCAGCGCACTGATCCCAGGCCGCGCGGTCGGCCGTTCGACATGAGGCAAACAGGAGTACTGACATGGCATACAGCGACAAAGTCGTAGAGCACTACGAAAACCCCCGCAACGTGGGCTCGTTCGACAAGAGCGACGACAGCGTGGGCACCGGCATGGTCGGCGCGCCGGCCTGCGGCGATGTGATGAAACTGCAGATCAAGGTCAACCCGATCACCGGGCTGATCGAAGACGCGCGCTTCAAGACCTACGGCTGCGGCTCGGCCATCGCGTCCAGTTCGCTCGTCACCGAGTGGGTCAAGGGCAAGACGCTGGATGAGGCCGTGACCATCAAGAACACGCAGATCGCGCAAGAGCTCGCGCTGCCGCCGGTGAAGATCCACTGCTCCATATTGGCCGAAGACGCCATCAAGGCCGCCGTGCAGGACTACAAAACCAAGCACGGCGTGGCCACGGCCCAAGCTGCAACGCACTGAAACCATGTCCGTCACCCTGACCGAAGCTGCGGCGCGGCATGTGTCGCGTTACATCCAACGACGCGGCAAGGGCGTGGGCGTGCGCTTGGGCGTGAAGACCACCGGCTGTTCCGGTCTGGCCTACAAGCTCGAGTATGCCGACGAACTGGCGCCCGAGGACATGGTCTTCGAAGGCCACGGGGTGAAGGTGCTGATCGACCCCAAGAGCTTCCCTTACCTGGACGGCACCGAACTGGACTTCGTGCGCGAAGGCCTGAACGAGGGCTTCAAGTTCCGCAACCCGCGCGAGAAAGACCGCTGCGGCTGCGGCGAGTCCTTTCGCGTCTGAGGGCAGCTCACTTCCTCGCAGGCGCGGCCTCGGGCCGCGTCTTGCTTTTGTCCGATGCAGATTGATCTCAACCCATTCACCGTGAAGCTCGACGACACCGACTTCGCGCTGTTCGGCCTGCCGCTTCAGCATGCCCTGGACCGCGACGCGCTTGACGCTCGCTGGCGCCAGCTGCAAGCCGAGGTGCACCCAGACCGCTTCGCCAGCGAAGGTTCCGCCGCGCAACGTGTGGCCATGCAATGGGCCGTGCGCGTGAACGAGGCCTACCAGCGCCTGAAGGACCCCGTGCGCCGCGCCGCCTACCTGTGCGCGCTGCGCGGCGTGCCGGTGGATGCCGAGCGCAACACCGCCATGCCGCCCGCATTCCTGATGCAACAAATGGCCTGGCGCCAGGCGCTGGACGACGCTGCCGACCTGGCCGGTGTCGAACGCCTGGGCCAGGACGTGGCCACCACCGAGCGCGACCTGTTGGCTGCTTTGTCCACCTGCCTGGACACCCAGAACGACACCGCCGCGGCCGCCGCACAAGTGCGCGCGCTGATGTTCGTGCAACGCTTTCGTCAGGACATCGAGCGCCGGCTCGACGTGCTGGACACCACCCGCTAGAACCGCAACCCCATGGCCCTGCTGCAGATATCCGAACCCGGCCAAGCGCCCGACCCGCACCAGCGCCGCGTCGCGGTGGGCATCGACCTGGGCACCACCCATTCGCTGGTGGCCGCCGTGCGCCACGGCGTGGCCGAATGCTTGCCCGACACCCAGGGCCGGGTGCTGCTGCCGTCGGCCGTGTGCTACCTGGAAGCGGGCGGTCGCCAGATCGGCCACGACGCGCTGGCCGCGCAGGCTGATGACGCGCCCAACACACTCGTCTCCGTCAAGCGCTTCATGGGCCGCGCGTTGGCTGATGTGGTGGGCGCCGGGCGCCTGCCGTACGACTTTGTCGACCGCCCGGGCATGCTGGCCATACGCACGCGCGAAGGCGAAAAGACGCCCGTCGAAGTTTCGGCCGAGATCCTGGCGACCTTGCGCCAGCGCGCCGAAGACACCTTCGACGCCGACCTGTTCGGCGCCGTCATCACCGTGCCGGCCTACTTCGACGACGCCCAGCGCCAGGCCACCAAGGACGCCGCGCAACTGGCCGGGCTGAACGTGCTGCGCCTGATCAGTGAGCCCACCGCGGCGGCCGTGGCCTACGGCCTGGACAACGCCAGCGAAGGCCTGTACGCCGTGTACGACCTGGGTGGCGGCACCTTCGACATCTCGCTGTTGCGATTGAACCGGGGCGTGTTCGAGGTGGTGGCTACAGGCGGCGACGCCGCGTTGGGCGGTGATGACATCGACCACGCGCTGGCCGACTGGGCGCTGGCGCAAGCCGGCGCCGTGGCCGACAGCCCGCATGACAAACGCGCAGCACTCGTGGCCGCACGCGCTGCCAAGGAAGCCTTGAGCGACAACGACAGCGCCACCTGGCAGGCCACGCTGACCGGCCAGGCGCTGAACGTGCCCGTCTCGCGCGTGCAACTGCAGGCCCTGGCCCGCCCGCTGCTGGACCGCACGCTGGCAGCAGTGCGCAAAGTGCTGCGCGACGCGAAGGTCAGCCGCGACGAGGTGCAAGGCGTGGTGATGGTTGGCGGCTCCACCCGCATGCCGCTGGTGCGCACCGTGGTGAACGAACTCTTTGGCCCGACTTGGCAAGGTCAGGTGCTGACCAACGTCAACCCCGACGAAGTCGTGGCCCTGGGCGCGGCCATCCAGGCCCATGCCCTGGCCGGCAACGCACCGGGTGGCGAGTTGCTGTTGCTGGACGTGATTGCCTTGTCCCTGGGCCTGGAAACCATGGGCGGCCTGGTCGAGCGCGTCATCGAGCGCAAAACCACCATCCCCGCCGCGCAGGCGCAGGAATTCACCACCTACCAAGACGGCCAAACGGCCATCGCCATCCACGTGGTGCAAGGCGAGCGCGACCTGGTCAGCGAGTGCCGATCGCTGGCGCGCTTCGAGCTGCGCGGCATCCCGCCCATGGTGGCCGGCGCGGCGCGCATCCGCGTCACGTTCCAGGTCGACGCCGACGGGCTGCTCAG
>JANOLY010000666.1:0-3299 GCA_031420055.1 Burkholderiales bacterium
GCACAAGGACTTGCGCCGCGCGCGCAGCGCCATGCTGAGCCTGGCACCCACGACGACCGGCAGCGCCACGGCCATCGCACTGATCTACCCCGAGCTGAAAGGCAAGCTCAACGGCCACGCGGTGCGCGCGCCGGTGCTCAACGCATCGCTGACCGACTGCGTGTTCGAACTGAAGCGAGAGGCCACGGCCGAAGAAGTGAACCGCCTGCTTGCCGACGCCGCCAAGGGGCCGCTGGCCGGCATCCTGGGCTACGAGGAGCGACCTCTCGTCAGCGCCGACTACGCCCGCGACACCCGCTCCTCGGTCATCGACGCGCTGTCCACCCTGGTCACCGACGGCACGATGCTCAAGGTTTATGCCTGGTACGACAACGAGATGGGCTACGCCTGCCGCATGGTGGACCTGGCCTGCCACATGGACAGCCTGGGTCTCTGATCGTCGGCCCAACCGCCATGCCCGCCGCCACACCCTCGCCAGGGAACCCGGTCGACGCGCCAACCCGCGGTGCGCGCAACTACGCCATCGTCACAGCAGCGTATTGGGGCTTCACGCTGACGGACGGCGCATTGCGCATGCTGGTGCTGCTGCACTTCTACCGGCTGGGCTATTCGCCGTTCACGCTGGCCTTCCTGTTCCTGCTGTACGAAGCGATGGGTGTGGTGGCCAACCTGATCGGCGGCTGGCTCGCGACGCGCTACGGCATCCAGCGCATGCTGACGGTCGGACTGTGCACGCAGATCACGGGTTTCCTGCTGCTGTCGCAGTTGTCGCCCAGCTGGACCGTTGCGATGTCGGTAGCCTGGGTCGTGTTGTCGCAGGGCGTCTGCGGCGTCGCGAAGGACCTGACCAAGACCGCCAGCAAGTCTGCGATCAAGCTGACCGCCAGCACCGCCTCGGGCCAGTTGTTCAAGTGGGTCGCGTGGTTCACCGGCAGCAAGAATGCGATGAAGGGCGTTGGCTTCTTCCTCGGCGGCCTGCTGCTCGACCAGTTGGGCTTCCAGGTTTCGCTGTGGGCGATGGCAGGGTTGCTGGCCGTGGTGCTGGCCGGTGTCGTCACCTTCGTGCCACCGCTGATGGGCAAGGCCAAGGCCTCGAAGTCGGCGAAAGAGTTGTTCGCGAAGAACCGCGCCATCAACCTGCTGGCTTCTGCACGCGTGGTGCTGTTCGGCGCGCGCGACGTCTGGTTCGTTGTCGGCGTGCCGGTGTTCCTGTACGCCTCAGGCTGGACCTTCACGATGGTTGGCGGCTTCCTGGCCGCATGGACCATCGGCTACGGCCTGGTGCAGGCGCTGGCGCCCGCATTGGTGCGGCGCAGCGACGACGGCTTGAGCACCGAAGTGCCGGCGGCGCGGCTGTGGTCGGCTCTTCTGGCAGTGGTTCCCATCGCCCTGGCCGTCGCGGTGGCGCTGAAAGTGCCGCACCTGGAATGGGTGGTCGTCGGGGGTCTGGGCGTCTTCGGTTTCGCCTTCGCCGTCAACTCCTCGGTCCACTCTTACCTGATCCTGGCCTACGCTGGTTCCGAGAAAGCCGCCGAGGACGTGGGCTTCTACTACGCAGCCAATGCGCTGGGCCGCTTCGTCGGCACGCTGCTGTCGGGCCTGCTCTATCAGTGGGGCGGGCTGCTGTTTTCGCTGAGTGGATCGGCCGCGATGCTGGTCACTTGCTGGTTGATCACGCTCGCGCTGCCCCACAAGGTGACGGCACCGGTGAAGGGCTCGACAGCTGCGTTGGCCCAGGACACCGATCCCACGATCGTCCCAGCCGGCTCCTCGGCGGACAGCGTCGCGTCTTCCACCGATCAACCACGTTGAGGATTCAAATGGCCACATCTGCCACCAAGACCGGGCCGGCCCCTCGGAAAGCGCCGCTGATGGAAGAAAAAGCCGCTGTCACATCCCTCGCGGCGCTGGCCCAGGGCATGCGACTGCGCATCTTCCGGGCCCTGGTCGGCGCTGGGCCGCAAGGGCTGACGCCGGGGGCACTGTCGGCCACGCTCGACGTGCCGGCCTCGACGCTGTCCTTCCACCTTAAGGAATTGCTTTACTCGGGTCTCGTCTCGCAAGAACGTGACGGCAGGAACCTGTTCTATCGGCCCTCGCTCGATCAGATGAATGCACTGCTGACCTACCTGACGGCGCACTGCTGCCAGGGGGCAGATGGTGGCTCCGTCAACAACGCTTGCGATGTCGCATCGTCGGCTGGTTGCACGACCTGTTGAGCGACCCGATTGCCACGAATCCGCTCGTCCATCCGCCCGTCCATCCGCCCAGGAGCACTTCATGAGCGACAAGGTCTACAACGTTCTGTTCGTCTGCACCCAAAACTCGGCACGCTCGATCATGGCCGAGGGCTTGCTCAACAGCGTTGCCAGAGGCCGGTTCCTGGCTTTCTCTGCCGGCAGCCGACCGGCCGGCAAGGTCAATCCGCTGGCGCTCCAGACGCTGGAGCGGCTGCGCATTTCGACCGCGGGCTTCAGCAGCAAAGGGTGGGAGCAATTCGCCGCAGCTAACGCACCGGAGATGGACTTCGTGTTCACGGTCTGCGACAACGCTGCCGGCGAGGTGTGCCCGGTCTGGCCCGGGCAGCCCATGACCGCCCACTGGGGCGTGCCCGATCCCGCGGCGACGCCGGGTTCCCTTGAGGAGAAGGCCAAGGCTTTCTGGAGCGCGGCCGTCATGCTCAAGCGTCGCATCGACCTGATGTTGGCGCTGCCGCTCGCGTCGCTAGACAGACTGGCCATACAGCGTGAGATCAAGGACATCGGAACGCGCTGAACCATGGGCAACGTTTCCTCGCCACGAACAGTCGCGGCGCCAGCGCCCATGAGCGTTTTCGAGCGCTACCTCACGGTCTGGGTGTTCCTGTGCATCGTCATCGGCATCGCACTCGGCCAGTGGTTGCCAGCTCCCTTCAAGTCCATCGGCCGCATGGAAGTGGCGCAGGTCAACCTGCCTGTGGGCCTGCTCATCTGGGTGATGATCATCCCGATGCTGCTGAAGGTCGACTTTGCGTCGCTGTCGCAGGTCAGGCAGCACTGGCGTGGCATCGGCGTCACGCTGTTCGTCAACTGGGCTGTCAAGCCGTTCTCGATGGCGCTGCTGGCCTGGATCTTCATCCGCCACGTCTTTGCGCCCTACCTGCCGGCCGATCAACTGGACAGCTATGTCGCGGGCCTGATATTGCTGGCCGCGGCGCCCTGCACCGCGATGGTGTTCGTGTGGAGCCGGCTGACGGGCGGCCACGCGCTGTTCACGCTGTCGCAAGTGGCGCTGAACGACGCCATCATGGTGTTCGCCTT
>JANOLY010000667.1:0-1721 GCA_031420055.1 Burkholderiales bacterium
CGCCGCCGCGGCGCGGACACGCGGGCCCGCTTGGCTGCGCTGACAGCATTCACGCTGTTCCTCACCTTCGACCTCATCGTCTTCGGACTTCACGCGCTTGTCCGACTCCGGACTGGGCTGTCCCGACTGGCCTGGCTGCTACGGCGCGGCCAGCCCGCTGGGTGCGCAGCAGGACATCCAAGCCGCGCAAGCCGCCGCGCCTTCGGGCCCGGTAACTTTCTCCAAGGCCTGGATCGAAATGATCCACCGCTACCTGGCCATGACGGTGGGCGTGCTGATCCTGGTGATGGCTGCCGTGGCCTGGGTTGAGCGCAGGCGGCTGCCGTTTTCGCCCTGGTGGCCCACGCTGACACTGGTGTGGGTGCTGGTGCAGGGGCTGTTTGGCAAGTACACCGTCACGCTCAAGCTGTACCCGGCCGTGGTGACGCTGCACCTGTTGGGCGGCATGCTGCTGCTGGCCTTGCTGGCACGCCAACACGCGGCGTTCTCGCAGCGGCCGCTGGCGCTGCCACCCGCGCTGCGGCGGGGTGCGCAGATCGGTGCCGTGCTGCTGGCTTGCCAGATCGCGCTGGGCGGCTGGGTTAGCACGAACTACGCCGTGCTGGCCTGCACCGGGTTCCCCACCTGCCGCGGTGAATGGTGGCCCGCCATGGACTGGGCCGGCGGCTTCACCCTTCTGCGCGGGTTGGGTGAGGTGGGCGCGCAGGGCGCCTTCGGTCTGCCGGCGCTGGTGGCCATCCACATGGCGCACCGGCTCTTTGCGCTGCTGTTGGTGGCCGCACTGGGCTGGCTGGCGTGGCGGCTGTGGCGCATGCAGGGGTCGGCTTCGCAGGCGGCCAGCGCGCGGCGCTTTGGCGCCGCCTTGGCGGCCTTGTTGCTGGCCCAGGTGGTCAGCGGGCTGTCGAATGTGGTGCTGGGCTGGCCGCTGGTGGCGGCTTTGGGCCACTCGGCGGGAGCGGCGGGCTTGGTGTTGGTGATGTCGCTCTTGCTGGCGCGCAGCGCGCGCACAGCGCCGTCGCGCGCCGCGGCGCCCGGCCCTGCGGCAGCGGCTGCCTAGAATCGACTGGTCTATGTCGCAGTCACTCGCCGCCCCCGTACCCGCCCCGCCCAGCCGCTGGGCGCAGTTCTATTCATTGACCAAGCCGCGGGTGGTGCAGCTGATCGTGTTCTGTGCGCTGATCGGCATGCTGCTGGCCCAGCCCGGTCTGCCCAATCTGGCGCTGGCCGGGGCGGCGGTGCTGGGCATTTGGCTGGTGGCCGCGGCCGCGGCCGCGTTCAACTGCATCGTCGAGCAAACCATCGACTCGCGCATGGCCCGCACGCGCTGGCGGCCCACGGCCAAGGGCGAGCTGGCGGTGTCGCAGACGTTGTTCTTCTCAGCCGTGCTGTGCGCGGCGGGCAGCGCGGTGCTGTACATCTGGGTCAACCCGCTGACCATGTGGCTGACATTCGCCACCTTTGTGGGCTACGCCGTGGTCTACACCGTGGTGCTCAAGCCGCTGACGCCGCAGAACATCGTCATCGGCGGCGCCTCGGGCGCCATGCCGCCCGTGCTGGGCTGGGCGGCCATGACAGGCGATGTCGGCCACGAGGCGCTGATCCTGTGCCTTATTATCTTCCTGTGGACACCCCCGCACTTTTGGGCGCTGGCGCTGTACCGGGTCGAGGACTACCGCCGTGCCGGCCTGCCCATGCTGCCCATCACCCACGGCTCTGAATTC